>JAJDZO010000078.1 GCA_022824605.1 Acidimicrobiia bacterium | reverse complement strand
CTCCGTTCTCGGGCTTCGTCGCCAAGTTGGCGGTCATCTCGGCCGCCGTCGACGAGGGCCACACCCTGGTGGTGGTGGCCGCGTTGGTGGCCGGTGGACTGACCCTGCTGTCGATGGGCAAGATCTGGAACTCTGTCTTCTGGGGCACGCCCGCCGACGGACCCCGCCCGAGCCCGGCCCCACGCCGCGGCAGGCTCACCATGCACTCCGTCACAACCCTGGCCGTGATCGGGACGCTGACCGTGTCGCTGTTCGCGGGCCCCCTGCTCGACCTGTCCACCGAGGCGGCCGAGGATCTGCGTGACCCGAGCGCCTACATCGCGGCGGTTCGACCGTGAAGCGGCTCTCGGGAGTGCCGCGGCGGGCCATGACGATGGTCGGCCTCACCCTGGCGTGGTGCGTCCTGTGGGGATCGGTGTCGGTCGCCAACACCATCTCGGGACTCGCTCTCAGCGTGCTCCTGCTCAACGCCGGCCGGAGTGCCGCGAACCGCCGGGTGATCCGCTTCTGGCCCCTGATGCGGTTTGCTCGGCTGGTCCTCGTCGATCTGGTCCGCTCGACCGTCGCCGTGGCCGTGGAGATCATCACCCCGACCGACCACACCGACGAGGCCATCATCGCGGTCGATCTGCCGCACACCGGCAGCGAGCACACGCTGCTGATCTCTGGATCGATCACCCTCAGCCCGGGGACCGCGGTCGTCGACATCGACGCCAGCACCGGCCGCTACTACATCCACCTGCTGCACCGCAGCAAGCGCGAGGTGACCGTGGCCCATGCCCGGAAACTGGCCGAAGTGGCGTGCGAGGCTCTCCCGACCTCGAGCCCCGCGAGTGCCCCGTGATCGCGCAGGCGGCCATCGTCGGCTTCGCAGCCGCCGGTCTGTGCGGCCTGTTCCGGCTGGTACGCGGCCCGACCCTGGCCGACCGCGTGATCGCAGTGGAGGTCGCCCTCGTCTCGATGGTGGGCGCCATCACCGTCGACGCTGCCGTGAACGTGGACCAGACGTACCTGGTCACCCTCATCGTCGCCGCTCTAGTCGGTCTGGCGGGCACGTTTGCGGCCAGCCGATTCCTCGAACGCGACGCCGAGCACCACAACGACAGGACCCGACCGTGACGAGGACCCGACCATGACGGCCGCGGCCGAGGTTGTGATGCTGGTCGGCGCGATCATTGCGGTGCTGGGCGGCATCGGGCTCGTCCGCTTCTCGACGCCGTTCGCTCGGATCCAGACAGCTGGCAAGGCCAGCCCGATTTCGCTGCTGGTGACATCGGTGGGCGCCGCGCCGCTGCTGGGCTGGGCCGGTGCCGGATATCTGGCCATCGCGGCGACGGCCATGATCCTCACGCTGCCCGTCGTCGCCCATCTGTTGCTTCGGGCGGTGCACCGGACCGAACGAATCGACCACCTCACCATCGACGACCTGGCCGCCGACGAGCCGCGCCCGGGCAAGCCCGACGGCCGCGCCCGCTAGGGCTGCTCGAAGTAGAAGCGCACCTCGGTGCCCTGCGGGCCGGAGTCGATGCTTGACCCGTCGGCGAGGGTGCGAATTATGGAAATGCCCATCCCCGACTCCCGACCAAGCCGGGCCGGGGACTCGGGGGGCGGCATCTCAGGCAGCGCATCCACGTCGAAGCCTCCGCCGTCGTCTCGCACCGTCACCAACACCTTGCCGTCGCCACAACGACAGCACACCTTGACCCGACCGCGGCACCCCGAGCGAATGTGGGCCTGTATGGCGTTGGTGGTGGCCTCCGACACCGCCACCCGAAGGTCATCGATGCGCGACGGCTCGAGGCTCGGCGCCAACTCGACCGCCGCGGCCACCACAAGGCGCACCAGCGACACATAGTCGGCCCGGGGCGGGATCTCGATCTCGACGCCGTCGCTCATGGCCGCCTCGGCACAGATCCGCGTCCCGCACGCTGGACCTCGGTGGCGTCGTCCACCGAGTCGTGCAGCGCCAGGATCCTGTCCAGATCACAGATCTCGAACACCCGGCGGATACGCGGCACCGGGCACACCACCGCAAGGTCACCGCCTCGCTGACGCAACCGTTTGAGCGCGCCGACGACCGCTCCGATTCCGAACGAGTCGACGAAATCCAGAGCCGACAGGTCGAGCACCACAAGGCGCGAACCGTCAGACACCGCGGTGACGACCGCCTGGCGCACCTCGGGTGCCCCGACGACATCGAGGTCGCCGCCGACGCGAAGAACGGTCCAAGGCGCCTGCTCGCGCCGATGGATCGTCACGGACACGAAACGCCCTCGCGCCGATGGATCGTCACGGACACGAAACGTCCTCGCGCCGCTGGATCGTCTCGGACACGAACCGCCACGCTAGCGCCTGTCGGGATCGACTAGAGACTATTCCAGGCGCATGGTGGCACGTCCCTCGAACACCACATCGGACATCAGCGATCCCACCAGCGGGACGTTCGTGGGCTCGTTGTAGAGCAGCCGCACGGTCGCCCTGCCGCCGGAGCGCTGCACCGTCACGGTCAGACGGGTCGGGTCCAGGTCGGCCGCGGCGATCGCCGCTGAGCGCACCTCGCCGTCGCCGACGCCCACCGCGGCTGAGCGCACCGCCTCACGAGCCGCATGGGTGACCAGCACCCGAGCCCGCACCAGCAGGCCCACCTGGGCGACAGCCAGCAGCAACAGCGCGAAGAACGGCATCAACAGAGCAAACTCCACCGTGGCCTGCCCGGACCCACTCGACCGCCGCCGAGCACCCCGCAGCCCGCCGCCGGCCGGCTCACCCGTCACCGGCCGGCTCAACCGACTCGACCGTTCCCGTTGCCGATCGGCATGCACCTTCAGAGGCCGAGCGAATAGGCGGACGAGCGCGCTCCATACGGGCGAGGCCATGGCCCGAGCGGCCCGTGAGCGCAGCGAACAACAGCGGGAAACACCCCGCCCCGACGCGACAAACCTGCACCCATCTGCGCGCCCTCTCAGTTGACATGTTGGCAATGGTGTCGACCATCTTGTCGAGCAGCCAGCCGATCCGGCCCGAGCTCGTCGCCCAGGTCAACAGCAGCACGGCCACCGCGGCCGCGCCGACGAGGACGAGGGCGTACTCG
>JAJDZO010000059.1 GCA_022824605.1 Acidimicrobiia bacterium | reverse complement strand
GAGCTGAACGAGGTCGTAGGGCTGATCAGGGGTTGTCCGAATCCGCACAACCTGACGATGCATCCCGACGCGCTCTACTACTACTGCGCGAACGAGCAGGACCATACGGTCGACGTGTTCGACACGAAGACGCTCGAGCTGGTCGAGCAGATCAAGCTGTCGCAGCGACCGAACAAGGTCGCGGTCAACAAGAAGCACCGGAAGATCTATGCGGGGATCGCGCGGCGGTCGACGAATCCACTCGGCCCCGGGGTCGAGGTCGATCCGAACCGGGCGGCGCCGGCGCTCGTCGATGTCATCGACATCGATACGCACGAGACCGTCAAGAGTATCGAGGTGCACTATCCGGTGCACAACGTCTTCGTGACCCCTGACGAACGGTGGGTCGTGCTCGGTCTCAGCGGCCGGGCCGGGCCGGACGATCCGACGATCCAGGTGATTGACCCCGAGACCGACACGGTGGCCTGGTCGCTCGGGCTGAGTGGATACGAGCAATACGGCCGGACGCACCACACGGTGCGACCGATGGCCTTCGAGGCAAACGACGACGGGTCGACCAAACGGATCTTCGCGCAGGCGACCGGGATCAACGCCGTGTGGGTCGTCGACTGGGAGAGCCGTGAGGTCGTCGACATGCTGTGGCCGCCCGAGCTGCCCTTGTGGGAAAAGAACGCCGACGGGATACAGACCGGTGATATGCACGGTCTCGAGGTGCTGGCGGATCGTTCCGCCGTGTGGGCCTCGAGCCGGCTCGACAGCCGCATCTACGGCTGGAGTCTGCCCGACCTCGAGTACATCGGCGGCGTCGAGGTGGGCCCGAGTGCCAACTGGATGACGTCGACACCCGACAGCAAGTACATGTATGTCGCGGTGTCCGGGTCCGACCAGACGCTGGCGGTCGATCTGGAGAAGCTCGAGGTGGTCGCCAGCATCACGACCGGTTCGCGGCCGGCCCGCATCAGCACCGTCATCCTGCCCCCCGACCGCGTGAATCCCAAGGGCACCAACATGCGGTCGGAGGAGGAGTAGGCGTCATGATGATGACCAGAGTCGGCCTGGGGCTGATCCGCTGTCTGGCTGCGGTGGCGGCCGTGGCGCTACCGCCGGGCATCGTCGCGCCGGTCGCCGCCCAGACCCTGAGCACGGGCGAGTTGGAGACGTATCGCGGCACCGTCGAGAGCGTCTTCATGGAAGACCGCGGGGGCACGATTCAAGGCTATGCGTCGTGCGTGATGTGCCACACGTGGCAGACGAGCGTGCGCTTCAGTCTGGAGACCCCGAACTCCAATGCCGGCTGGAGCAGCGAGCAGTCGATGCAAAACTTCGAGGTGGTAAGCCAGCTCATCAACACGGCCGACCCCGAGAGCAGCCGGCTGCTTTTGAAGCCGCTGTCACCCGATGCGGGCGGACTGACTCACACTGGGGGGACCTACTGGACCTCCGCTGACGACCCGGAGTACGTTGCGCTGCTCGATTGGATTCGAAGCATGCCGGATGACGCCTTCGTCCCTCCGCCGGAGCCCGAGATCGACTTCGAGTTCTTCCGCGCGTGCGTTCAGCCCGTCTTCGCGAATCCGCGCGAAGGGCAGATCCGCTGCAGCAACTGCCATTCCGGGGGTCTCATCGGCTTCGCGCCGGCTCCCGGACGTGGCGACGAGTGGAGCGACGAAGAGGCCCAGCGAGCCTATCGGCTGATCACCCGCGTGATCACGCCGGGCAACCCCGAGCAGAGTCGGTTTCTGCTGAAGCCCCTTCATCCCGACGGCGGCGGCGCTTACACGCACAACGGTCCGCGACGCTGGCAGAGTCGTGACGACCCGGAGTGGCAGATGCTGGCCGAGTGGGTTCGCGGGGAGCGAACCGGGCCCAGTTGTTCCTAGAGCCTGATGGCGGGGCCACCGGCGCGCGTCGGTGGCCTCCGCCGGTCTCGGCGCCGACACCCGCCTTTCCGTTTCCTGTGGCGCAGCCAACAGAGCGGCCGCTTCAGGACTTCGTGTGGGCAGCCATCGCGTCCGGGTAGAGGTCGAGCCCTCCCGGATGGAATCAGGGCAGCGCGAAGACGAACAGGTTGTTGCCGTTGCTTGGCCGCAGCTCAGGCGTGAGTTGCAGGAAGCTGCGGGTCGTCGCGGCGCCGCCCGTGCCCACCGCCACGTACTGGCGCCCGTCCACCGCGAAGCTGACGGGGAAGCCGCTGACCGGCGAGCCGAGGTTGATCTCCCACAGCACCTCGCCGGTCTCGTGGTCGAACGCGCGGAAACGACCGTTGGCGTCGCCGCCGAAGACCAGCCCGCCGCCGGTGGCGACCAGGGACAGGGTCGCGGCCCGCTGCTGGTGCAGCCAGCGGGTCTCGCCGGTCTCGGCCGAGATGGCGTACACCGCGCCGAGCTGCTCGCTGCCCGGCGCATGCTCGTGGCGCACGGCCAGCGCGTAGATGCGGTGCGAGGCGTCGGGGGAGGTGGTGGCGAGCAGCCGCTGGCACATGTTGCGCATCGGCATGTACAGGGTGTTCGTCAGGGGGCTGTAGGC
>JAJDZO010000345.1 GCA_022824605.1 Acidimicrobiia bacterium | reverse complement strand
CGACGACACGCCCGACCGCATCATCCAGGAGGTCCGCAAGCTCGTCGAGCAGGACGGCGCCAACGTGGTGATCGGCCCGCTCTCGGGTGACGAGAGCATCGCCGTCGCGAACTACGCCAAGGACCATCCCGACGTGACCTTCCTCAACGGCATCGCCGGCGCCCAGGAGACCACCATGGTCGTCCAGGCCCCGAACTTCTTCCGGTTCAACGGAGACGGCGCCCAGTGGAACGCCGGTCTCGGCGACATCCTCCACAACCAGGCCGGCTGGGACACCGCGGCCGTGATCGCCGACGACTACAGCTTCGGCTGGACCTCGACGGCGGGCTTCATCGCCGAGTTCTGCGCGGTCGGCGGAGAAGTCATATCGAGGGTGTTCCCGCCCCTGGGGACCACCGACTACTCCTCGTTCGTCCAGCAACTTCCCGACCCGGACGAGGTCGACGGCTACTTCTGGGCCGTCGGCGGCTCGGGCACCAACGCCTCGCTGGAGGCCTTCCTCGCGGCCAAGGGCGACCTGACCGGCGACCAGCACGCGGGCAACCTGTTCTTCAGCCCGGCACTGGCTGCCGCGCTCGGAACCGACATCGCCGGGGCCTATGTGGGCGGCTTCGCCACCCTGCCCGGCGACGTCTCCACCCCGGCCATCCAGGAGTACCTGGCGTCGGCCGAAGCCGCGTGGGACTCGCTGGTGAGCCCCATGTCCGGAATGGAGCCCGGTTCGCCCGCGGCTGCCGCCGGATTCGGGTTCTTCTACGGCTTCTACAGCTCCGGCCTGGCCTTCGTCATGGCCCTCGAGCAGGTCGGCGGCGACCTGTCCGACAACCACGCCGCCCTGCGCGACGCCCTGGCCAACATCCAGATCGACGGCCCCTACGGCACGATCACCCTCGACGAGAACCGCCAGGCCATCGTCGACACCTCCGTCCAGCAGCTCGTGCTGAACGACGCTGGTGAGGTCGTGTCGAAGACCGTCGCCCTGATCCCGGCCGTGGACCAGAGCTTCGGCGGGACGTTCAGCCCGCAGACGCCGCCACCGGACCGCGAGAACCCGGTGTGCGAGACCCGCGACCTGCCCTGGGCCGGCAACGCCATCCCAGTGGTCGACGGCGTTCCGCAGAGCTGAGCGAACCGGCCACATCCGACTGAGCGGTTCAATCACCTGAGCTGAGTCACCGATGAACACCGACGCTGCCACCGCCGCCTCCGCCGACAGGCCCGGTTCCCTCCTGAACCTGGAGGCGGTGGTGGTGGCGTTCGGCGGTCTGCGAGCCCTGGCGGGCGTGGACCTCCAGGTCTGGAAGGGCGACCGGTTGGCGTTGCTCGGACCCAACGGTGCCGGTAAGACCACCCTGTTCAACGTGATCGCGGGCGACATCAAGCCCACGTCGGGGCGGGTGGTCATCAAGGGAATCGACTGCACGGAGCTCCCGGCACGGTTCCGTCCCCGCCTCGGGGTGTCCCGCACCTACCAGAAGACCCGACTGTTCCGGGGGCTGACGGTGGAGGACAACCTCTATCTCGCCCAGACCGGCCGCGCCGGCCGGCATCTGGCCCTGCTGCGCTCGCAGGTCGACTCCGAGTTCCGGGAACGGGCCCGGGCCATGGCTGAGACCGTCTGGCTCGGCGATCTCGTCGGCGCGGTGGCCGGTGACCTGTCGCACGGGCAGCAGCGCCAGCTCGAGATCGGCATGGCCCTAGTCACCGGGCCGGAGTTCGTCATGCTCGACGAGCCGGCCTCGGGGCTGTCGCGGGGCGAGCGGGAGCGTTTGGTGGACCTGCTCACGAGCCTGGACGAGGGCATCACCCTGCTCCTCATCGAGCACGACATGGATGTGGCGCTGCGCGCTGCCTACCGGGTGGTAGTGATGAACGAGGGCGTGACCGTGGCCAGCGGCACACCCGACGAGATCCGAGTCGATCCGCTGGTGCACGCCATCTACCTCGGGAGCGAGGCCGACCGGTGAGCGACGGCGCGGGCCCGCTGCTGAGTGTGGAGGCCCTCGAGGCCGGCTACGGCACCTCCCGGGTGCTTGAGGGCCTGACCTTCTCGATGGGCACCGAGGCGCTGTGCGTCGTCGGGCGCAACGGCATGGGCAAGTCCACGCTGTGCAAGACGATCATGGGCATGGTGACCCCCATGTCCGGCACCATCATCTTCGCCGGCCGCCGCATCGACGGGCTCGCGCCCGAGAAGGTGGCCCGCTCCGGGATCGCCTACGTGCCCCAGGGTCGCCGGCTCTTCCCGTCGCTCACGGTGGACGAGCATCTGGCGATGCTGGCGCCCGGGACCCGGGGCAAGCGCTGGACGCCCGCGGCCGTGTACGAGCTGTTCCCCCGGCTGGCCGACCGCCGGGGCAACGGGGGAGCGGAGCTCTCCGGCGGCGAGCAGCAGATGCTGGCCGTGGGCCGGGCCCTGCTCCTGAACACGCCCCTCATCGTCATGGACGAGCCGTCCGAGGGCTTGGCCCCCAGCATCGTGGACGCCCTGATCGACGTGGTGCACCAGTTGGTGTCCGAGGGTGTGGCCGTGCTGGTGGTGGAGCAGAACCTGCGTGCGGCCACTGCCATGTCGCCCCGTCAGCTGGTCATGACCTCGGGTCGCATCGAGGTCGAGCTGACCGCCTCGGAACTCCTAGAATCGACGGAGCTCCAGAGCACCTATCTGGGTGTGGATGCCTGACCGAATCTGACCGCGGAGCCTGTGCAAATGCATGATCCGACCCTGACCCACACCGCCGCGCGGCGGAACATGGCGGCCGCCGACGGGGCAGCCGCCAACGGCTATGATCGCGGCGGCATGGCCTCCGTCGGTGCCCTCTCGCTCTACGCCGCCATGCTGCGGGGCGAGCTGGAGGGCGACGAGGCGCTGCAGGCCAGCCGGCACATCTTCGAACTCGTGCTCAACAGCGTGCATCACGCCATCTGGTGGAAGGACGCCAACTCGGTGTTCCTGGGCTGCAACCGCAAGCTTGCCGAGTACGCCGGGGTGGGCCATCCAAGCGAGCTCATCGGCAAGACCGACGCCGACTGCGCCTGGGGGGCCGCCGTGGTGCCCCGCAGCGGGACGCCGTGGTTCCAGGACCACGACCGCATGGTGGTGGAGACCGGTGAGCCGCTCATCGGGCTGCGCGAGCAGGTCCGCATCGCAGGCGGCCGGGTGATCTGGGTCGAGACCAACAAGGTGCCGCTCACCGACTTCGACGGCAAGGTCGTGGGCACCCTGGGCACCTTCACCGACATAACCTCCAGGATCGAGGCCGAGGCCGAGCTCCAGCGCACCCTTGAGGACCTCGACGAGCGGGTCCGGGAGCGCACGTCGGAGTTGTCGCGGGCCAACGAGACGCTAAGACGCGAGGTCGAGGAGCGGGTCCGGCTGGAGGCCCAGGAGCGGGCCCAGCGCAGCCACGCCGAGGCATTGCGGGACACGGCGGCCGCGGTCGCCCGCTCGCTGCATCTCGACGACGTGATCGAGCAGGTGCTGATCGGCGTGGGACGGCTCTGCGACCATGAGCGCAGCTACGTCGCCTTCTACGACAACGAGGGAGTGCTCGAGCTGGCCGGCGAGCGCTATCCGGACCATCCCGACCGCGGTGCTCCCGAACCCCACACCCGCATCACCGACCCTCTCGGCGGATGGTCGCCGCCCGAGGGGCTCGACGACGGGGCGGGATCGGGGCCGGTGTCGGCGCGCGCCTCGATGTCGAGAGTCAACGGGTCGGTCGTGCTGCCGCTCGAGGCCGCCGACAAGCGTCTCGGCTGCCTCGTGATCGAGCCCTGCCCGGGCCACGACCTCAGCAACTCCGACGTAGACCGTCTCGCCATCCTCGCCGATCAGGCGTCGTCGGCGATCTCCAACAGCCGCTCCCTGGTGCTGGCCCGGTCGCTGGCCGCGGTGGAGGAGCGCCAGAGCCTGGCCAACGACCTCCACGACTCGGTCAGCCAGACGCTGTGGACCGCGACCCTGCTGGCCGAGACCCTGGCCCGGTCCTCCGACCTCGACGCCAAGCAGCGCGACCGGGCCGGGCGGCTTCACGCCCTGACCGCCGGCGCCCTCTCGGAGATGCGCACCCTGCTGCTGGAGCTGCGGCCGTCGGTCATCGAGGAGACGCCGTTCGCGGATCTGGTCCACCAGCTGGTGTCGGCTTTCGAGAGCCGCCGCAGGGCCAAGTGCCGGGTGGATCTCGACCGCGACGTGGAGCCGCTGCCGACCGTCAAGGTGGCGCTGTACCGCATCCTTCAGGAGTCGCTCAACAACGTCACTCGCCACGCTAATGCCGAGAACGTGCACATCTCTGTGGATGTGGCCGCAGACGTGCTAGAGATGCGGGTACGCGACGACGGCACCGGCTTCGAGATCGGTTCGGCGTCGGAGCACTTCGGGCTGCGGATCATGGCTGAGCGGGCGGCCGCGATCGGTGCGTCATTGCAGGTCGAGAGCAGTGTCGGAGGGGGAACGACGGTTTCGGTGCTGGTCCCCGGAGTCATGGAGTTGCTGGTGCCGGCTCCTCAGAGGCCGTCGTGAGCGCCGGCGTCGACGGACTCATCCGGGTGGTCGTGGTGGACGACCACGACCTGCTGCGCGAGGGCGTGACGGCCTGCCTTGACGGCTACGACGACATCAAGGTGGTCGGCACGGCCCACAACGGCGTCGTCGCCGTGGACCGGGTGGTGGAGATGCATCCCGACGTGGTGGTCATGGACCTGATAATGCCCGGCGGCGGCGGGGTGGAGGCGATCGCCGAGATCGCCCGGCGGGCCCCCGACACCAGGGTGCTGGCCCTCACCAGTTTCACCGACGGCGCCCTGCTGCGCTCCGCACTGGAGGCCGGCGCCACCAGCTTCCAGCTCAAGAGCGTCTCGGGCGACGACCTGGCCGCCTCGATCCGCTTCACGGCCGCGGGCCAGTCGGCCATGGACTCCTCGGTCACTCGCCTGATTGCCTCGGACCACGATGTCCTGCGGGGCCTCACCGACCGGGAGCGCGAGGTGGCCGACCTGCTGGCGACCGGGCTGTCCAACGCCGAGATCGCCGAGCGCCTCTACCTGAGCATCTACACGGTCAAGAACCACGTAAGCAACATCTTGATGAAGTTCAACGTGCAGTCGCGCACCGAGCTGGTGGCCATGATCCTCAACGCCCGCTACCAGGACCGCCCCAAGCTCCCACCGCGGGCCTAGACCCTGAGCGGCCGTGGGGCGAGTAGTGCTTAGGAGCCACTCCGATGGGAGTGGGCAGGTTGCTCCGCTAGCGCCTGTTGCGGGGCGCGGCCGTCGGCTTGAATCCAAGGACAGCGCAAGAGTTGGTGGCCGGTCTGCCGCGCGCAGGCTCGCGAGCTTCAATAGGGGGTTCCCATGACATCGACGGTGGGTGCGGCTGCGGTGAGCATGCCGTCCTCCGAGGCTGAGGCGGTGGCCGCCGTGACGGAGCAGCCGTACGCGACGGTGCTCGCCGGGGGCACGCTGCTCGTGCCTCAACACACTCTGGGCCACGTGGCCGTCGAGCGGGCCGTGTGGCTCGGCCGGGCCGAGATGGACGGGATCGCCCAGTCCAACGGGCGGGTGACTGTCGGCGCGGCGGCTCCCCTGGCCGCGTGCACGAGGCTGGTCGCCCCGGTCGGTCCGTGCGCGGCCAACATCGGGGACAACGAGGTGAACGCGCAAGCCACCATCGGCGGCAACCTCTGCGCGCCCGCCCCGTACGGCGACGTCCGGGGCCCGCTGCTCGCGCTCGGCGCGGTGCTCCGCTGGGCCGATCCCGACGGCATCCACACCGGCGGCGTGGAGGACTTCGTCGCCGCGGGCGGGGCCCGGCCCGGCCGGCTGCTGCTGGACATCGCCTTCGCGGCGCCGGCTGCGGGCTCGTTCGTGGCCCTTCAGCGCCACCACACGCAAGCTTTGACCGCCATGACGGTGAGCGCGGTCCGGGGCCCGGGTGGCGACGTGGCCATCGCGGCCACGGGGGCGGCCCCCGACGCCTGCCGTTTGACCTCCGCCGAGGCCGCGCTGGCCGGCGGCGGCTCGATCGCGGATGCCGCCGCGGCCGCCACCGCCGACGCCGATCCCTACGACGACGCTCTGGCGTCGGCCTCGTATCGCCTGCGGGTGCTTCCCGTGTACGTCGGCCGGGCCCTCGAGCAGCTTGGAGGCTGACATGGAACTGAACGTCAACTCCGTGGCCCGAACGGTGCAGTCGCCGCCGCTGACCTCGCTGCTGACCGTGTTGCGCGAGGAGCTGGACATCACCAGCCCCAAGGCGGGCTGCGAGTCGGGCGGCTGCGGAGCTTGCACGGTGCTGGTGGACGGCCAGCCCCGCCGGTCGTGCCTCACCGCGGTCTGCACCCTCGACGGCGCCGACGTCGTCACCGTCGAGGGCCTGGGCACGCCCGAGGACCTGTCGAGGGTCCAGCAGGCCTTCATCCACCACTACGCGGCCCAGTGCGGCTTCTGCAGCGACGGCATGGTCGTAGCGGCCACTGCCTACGTCAACGGGGGCGGCACCGACGACACCGACGCCATCGGCGAGGCACTGGCCGGCCACTTCTGCCGATGCACCGGCTACGTCAAGATCCTGGAGGCCGTGGCCGCCGCGGCCAGGGGCGACGAGTGCGATGTCGGCTCGACGGCGTCCAGCGCCAACAACACCTACGTGAGCATCGCGGGGGGCGAGTCGTGAGAGCCGCCGCCCGCATCACGTCGCAAGGAGGTCCATCATGAAGGTCGTCGGGGCGCGCCTGCCGCGCTATGACGGTGTGGGTCACGTCACCGGGCGCACGACCTACGTCGACGATGTGCGCCTGCCCGGGATGCTGCACGCAGCCGCCCTGCGCTCGCCGCACCACAACGCCCGGATCACCCACGTCGACACCGGCGCAGCCGAGGCGATGGCCGGCGTCCACGCGGTGCTCACCCATGCCGATGTGCCCCTGCTGGTGCACGGCCACCTCTCCGGCGCGGGCATACCCGGTGACGAGCCGCTGCTGGCCAAGGACTACGTCCGCTACCGGGGCCAGCCGATCGCGTTGGTGGCCGCCGACACGGTGGACATAGCCCGGGCCGCCTGCGCCGCCATCGAGGTGGACTACGAGGAGCTGCCGGCGCTGTTCGATGTGCGTCTCGCCTTCGACGACGACGCACCGGTGGTCAACGACACCTTCGGCAACTGGTACAACAAGTACGAGGGCGACCTCGACGTCCGCCAGATCCGCAAGGGCGACACCGAGGCGGCCTTCGACGCGGCCGACCTGATCGTGTCGGGTGTCTACCGGACCCAGTCCCAGGAGCAGGTGCCCCTGGAGACCCAGGTGTGCGTGGCTGTCCCCGAGCCCGACGGCCGCCTCACCATCCACACCTGCACCCAGGCCATGTACTTCTCGCTGGGCGTGGTCTGCTCCCATCTCCAGATGCCCATGAGCGAGGTCAAGATGGTGGGCGGCACCGTCGGCGGCGGCTTCGGCGGCAAGGTCGACACCGCCTCGGACCCGCTCACCGCGCTGGCCGCGCTGAAGTCGGGGCGGCCCGTCAAGTGGCGCTGGACCCGGGAAGAGGAGATGCTCGCTTCCGGCAACCGCGGTCCCTGGCACATGGAGATCATCGACGCGGTCAGCTCCGACGGGTGGATCCTGGGCCGCAAGATGCTCACCGTCCACGACGCCGGCGCCTACGGCCGCTTCTCGGTGTACGGCCTGACCAAGCACAGCTTCCACCACACCGGCGCCTACAGCATCCCCAACCTGCACTTCGACGGGTACGTGGTCTTCACCAACCGGATCCCCACCACCGCCATGCGGGGCTACGGCATCACAGGGCTGGCCACCGCCATCGAGGTCCACGCCGAGCGGGTGGCCCGCGAGTTGGGGATGGACCCCTACGAGTTCCGGCTCAAGAACGCCAACCGGGTCAACGACACGTCGCCCAACCGCATCGCCTACGAGGACCCCAGCACCGTGGAGGTGCTGCAGTCGCTGGCCTCGGCCACCGGCTCCGAGCTGAGCGACGAGCTGAGGGCGATGTCCAGGGACGAGCGCTCCGGCGACATGCTGCCGGATCATCTCGTGGCCCAGATCGGATCAGGAGGCCACTGATGGCTCTGCATCGAGGCAACGGCCTCGCCACTATCGAGTACCCGACAGGTATGAACCAGAACGGCGACCCGTCGCAGGCCTGGATCAAGGTCAAGCCCGACGGGCGGGTGGACGTGTTCTCGGGGACGTCCGACATCGGCAACGGCTCCAAGACGGTCCAGTCGCAGATCGTGGCCGAGACCATCGGCGTCCCCTACGACTGGATCACCTACGACAACTCCAACACCGACTCTTCGCCGATGTGCACCGGCACGTTCGCGTCGCGGGCGACGTTCGTGGCCGGCAACGCGGTGCTGAAGGCGGCCCGCCAGGTGCGCGAGCGAATTCTGGCTATCGCCGCCCGGGAGCTGGAGATCGACCCCGCCGACTTGGAGGTCGCCGACGGGGCGGTGTCGGTCAAGGGCACGCCGGCCAAGTCCATGGGCGTGGACGAGGTCGCCGGGGCGGCCACTTTCGTTCATGGCGAGCTCCTCACCGGCGACGGCGCCCATCTCAACCCGGGCGCGGCCATCGTCGACCCTGAGAGCGGCGAGGTGGACAAGCCGCCCCACGCCGCCATCTCGTACGCGGCGTGCGCAGCCACCGTCGAGGTGGACGACGAGACCGGCGACGTGCGGGTGCTCGAGCTCACCCAGGTCTACGACATCGGCCGGGCCATGAACCCGACCCTGGTCGAGGGCCAGATCGAGGGCGGCGCGGTGATGGGCCTCGGGTTCGGCGTGCTGGAGACCTGCTACCCGTACTACCCGAGCGTCGAGCACCGGGGCGACGGCATGAACACCTACCACGTGCCGACGATGTCCGGCCTCCCCGAGATCAATAACGTGCTGATGGAGAACCCGTCCTCGGGCGGGCCCTACGGCGCCAAGGGCATCGGCGAGATGGCCAACAACGGCCAGCCCGCGGCCATTGCCAACGCGATCTACGACGCCGTGGGCGTGTGGATCAGCGAGTTCCCGATCACTCCCGAGAGGGTGCTGGCCGCGCTCGACGCCAAGCGCGAGGGTGGTGGCGAGCCTCGCCGCGAGGGCCGGGTTGTGGCCTTTGACGAGGAACTGTCGATCAGCGCCGCGACGTCCGCCAAGTCCTGGGGGCCCTGACGTTCCCGCCACGCTCTTCAAGCCCGTTCACACCGAACCCGTTACAGGAGGATGAACAATGACCCTGCGCGCCAATGACGACAGGTTCTGGGAACTCGTTGACCCCGACGCCGCGGTCGAGGTGATCGGCAGCGGCTTCACCTTCACCGAGGGGCCGATCTGGCATCCCCGGGACCACCACCTGCTGTTCTCGGACATGCCCGCCGACGTGCGCCGCCGCTGGCAGGACGGGGAGGTGACCGAAGTGCTCCGGCCGGCCGACAAGTGCAACGGCATGACCTACGACGCCGATCTGAACCTGATCGTGTGCGAGCACTCCACCTCCAAGGTCATGCGGGAGCGTCCCGACGGCAGCCGCGAGACGGTGGCCTCCCACTACGAGGGGGTCGAGCTGAACAGCCAACGACGTGGTGGTGCGGGCCGACGGCACGATCTACTTCTCCGACCCGTGGTACGGCCGCATGCCGGGCTTCGGTTTGGAGCGTCCCCGCGAGCTGGGCTGGCAGGGCGTGTTCCGGGTGGCGCCCGGCGCCGACGGCGCCACGCAGCTCTGCGTGGATCAGGACACCTTCGACCAGCCCAACGGCCTGTGCTTCTCGCCCGACGAGTCGCTGCTGTACATCAACGACACCACCCACGCGCTGGTGCGGGTCTACAGCGTGAACGCCGACGGCTCCCTCGACGGCGGCGACGTGTTCGTCGACGGGCTGTCGGACGACGACGTGGCCGGCGTGCCCGACGGCATGAAGTGCGACGAGCAGGGCAACATCTGGGTGACGGGCCCGGGCGGCGTGTGGGTGTTCGACTCCGACGCCAACCACCTGGGCGTCGTCGAGATCGACGAGGTGGTGGCCAACCTGCACTGGGGAGGACCCGACTTCCACACCCTGTTCTTCGCGTCGTCCACCTCCGTGCGCTCGCTGCCGACCGTCGTCGGCCCCCACACCGAGGGGTTCATGCGGGCCTGACGCTCCGGCCGGCGAGTCGACGGCACCCGGACCCCCGGAACCCACCAATCAATCTGAAGGAGTCAATCCGAAGGAGGCCCATGGCAATGGAACTAGACCCCGGACGCTGCGCCCTGATCATCCAGGACATGCAGAACGCGTCCCTCAGCGAGGGCGGCGCCTTCTCGACGCCCGAGTCCCGCGCCCACCACGCGGAACAGAACCTCGAAGCCAACATCAACCGTCTCGCCGACCGCTGCCGGGAGCTCGGCATCCCCGTGATGCACGTGTGGTTCATCGTGGAGCCCGGCTCGCCCGGCTTCAAGGTCAACGCGGGCCTCTTCGAAGCGGTGGCGTCCTCGGGCAGCCTCGACCGCGGCACCTGGGGAGCGGAGCCGTCGCCGGCCACGGCGCCCAAGGAAGGCGACTTCATCGTCGAGAAGATGCGCATGAGCGCGTTCCATGACACCAAGCTCGACACCATGCTCAAGGGCTTCGGGCGGGACACGCTGATCCTCAGCGGGGTGCTCACCAACATGGCCATGTCCCACACGGCCCGCACCGGTGCCGACCTCGGGTACTACGTCGTGTTCCCGGAGGACGCCGCCGGCTCGTTCGACGGCGAGTGGCACCGGGTGGCGGTCGACTACGCCCTCCAGAACGTCTCCACCGTCACCGACACCGACACAGTCCTGGCCGCGCTCGGCTAAGAGGCAGCGCGGATAGGTGCAGACCCGTCGCATCGTGACGGGGTGACTCCCGCTCTTGTTCGCTGCGCTCACGGGCCGCCCAAACCACGGCATGGCTGCCCACGGCCTCGCCCGTATGCGCCGGACTGGTCCGCCTATTCGCTCGGCCTCTAAGCCGGCAACGCTCCGCGTGGCGCTCCGCCAGGGGCGTGGCACGCTATGGCGGTGACCACGGCCACCGACCCCGACACGTTGCCGCCCGACGCCCCGGCGAAGGCGCCGGCCGAGAGGGTGTTCAGCACGTCGGTGGTGGTGTCGGGTATCCGCTGCTTTCTGGCCTACGTGCTGTTCCCGTGGCTGCTGCCCGCGGCCGGGATCGCCTCGGGGGTGGGCTCGGGCGTCGGTCTGGCCATCGGCGCGGTGGCCATCGCGTTCAACGCTTGGAGCATCCGCCGGTTCCAGCGGGCCGGGCACCGCTACCGGTGGCTGATCACCGCCCTCAACGCCTCCATAATCGTGCTGCTGTCGGTGCTCATGGTTATCGACATCGGTGACCTCCTGCGCTGACTTCGCCCTAACGCTCCACGGCTAGACTCGGCCGGGCCGTGACCACGATCCCAGACTTCTCGCGGGTCGAACTGCGCGACGGCGATGCGGCGCAACGCCCGGCCGCGCGATCCTGCGACGGCTCGTCGTTCGAGACACCCGAGGGCATCACCGTGCCCGCCGTCGCCGGACCTGAGGACCTTGAGGGCGCCGACTTCGTGTGGAGCTATCCGGGTCTGCCGCCGTTCGTTCGCGGGCCGTATCCCACCATGTACGTGACCCGCCCGTGGACGATCCGGCAGTACGCGGGGTTCTCCACCGCCGAAGAGTCCAACGCCTTCTACCGGCGCAACCTGGCTGCGGGCCAGCGGGGTCTGTCGGTCGCCTTCGATCTGCCCACCCACCGCGGCTACGACTCCGACAACCCGAGAGTGGCCGGCGACGTCGGCATGGCCGGGGTGGCCATCGACTCGATCCTCGACATGCGGATCCTGTTCGATCGCATACCGCTCGACCAGATGACGGTGTCGATGACCATGAACGGCGCGGTGCTCCC
>JAJDZO010000122.1 GCA_022824605.1 Acidimicrobiia bacterium | reverse complement strand
CCGTCCGATCTCAGCCGCTCATGAGCGGGCAGTGGAACTGCCCCGTCGAGCCAGTCGTTGCGGCGCTCCTCGTCGGAGACGATCAGCAGAATGTTGGGCCGCTCAGCCACAACCGGAAGCTACCGCCACTCGGCTCCGCCTAGCCCTCGCCGATCAGGCGCTCGAGGGTCAGTTCGGGGTGGTCGGACTGGAGGCGGGCCAGCCAGTAGGGGCTCTCGAACAGGGCCAGCAACTCGCCGTCGTCGCGGGCCGCCACCGTCACCCCCGACATGGCCCTCAGCACCGCGGCGGATGCCTCGTCCGTTCGTCTGGCCGTGGTCCACGGTGCGGGGGCCAGCTCCACCGGGGCGCCGAACTCGTGACGCAGGCGGTGCTCGGCCACGTCGAACTGCAGCGGACCCACCGCAGCCAGGATCGGGGCGCTCTCGCCGCCCTCGGGCCGGCGCAGCACCTGCACCACCCCTTCGGAGTCGAGCTGGCGCACCCCGGAGCGGAACTGCTTGGCCTTGGAGGTGTCGGCGCAGCGAGCCAAACGGAAGCTGCTGGGAGCGAACGACGGCACCGGCGTCCAGCGCACCGGTTCGCCCGCGGCGTACACCGCGTCGCCCACCCGCAGGTCGGCTGCGTTCACCAGGCCGATCACGTCGCCGGGCCAGGCGTCCTCAGCGGTGCTTCGGTCCTGGCCGACCACGTTGTGGGCGTACTTGGTGGCCACCGTCTTGGCGGTGCGCCCGCAGGTGAGGGCCATGCCCCGCTCGAAACGGCCCGAGCACACCCGCAGGAACGCCATGCGGTCACGGTGGGCCGGGTCCATGTTGGACTGCACCTTGAACACCACGCCGCTGAATCCCGAATCGACCATGCGGGGATTGCTGTCGGCGTCGAGGCGGGCGGCTGGGGCAGGGGCCAACTCGACGATGGCGTCGAGCAACAGGCGCACCCCGAAGTTGGTGAGAGCCGAGCCGTAGAACACCGGCGACAGCTCACCTGCCTCGAAGCGCTTGACGTCGAGTTCGGCGCCGGCCGCGTCGAGCAGTTCGATGGCCTCGGTGGCCTCGCCCCAGGCGGACCCGGCCTCAGCCTCGGCCTGGCCCGGCTCCACGATCTCCTCATCGGCGATGGTGGCACCCCCGGCGGTGCGTCCGAATCGCACGAAGTGGCCGCAGCGGCGGTCTATCACGCCGCTGAAGCGGTCGCCCTCCCCGACGGGCCAGGTGACGGGCACCGGGTCGAGCACGAGCTGGTCCTCGATCTCGTCGAGCAGCTCGAGAGGGTCGCGCGCCGGGCGGTCCCACTTGTTGATGAAGGTCACGATGGGGATCTCGCGGTTGCGGCAAACCTCCAACAGTTTGCGGGTCTGGGCCTCGATGCCCTTGGCCCCGTCGAGCACCATCACCGCGGCGTCCACCGCCGACAGCACCCGGTAGGTGTCCTCGGAGAAGTCGCCGTGGCCGGGAGTGTCGAGCAGGTTGAGCACCCGGTCGCGGTAGGCGAACTGCACCACCGCCGAGGTGACCGAGATGCCGCGGCGGCGCTCCAGCTCCATCCAGTCCGACGTGGTGGTGCGGCGGTCGCGCTTGGCCTTCACCGAACCGGCCCCGGCGGTGAGGGCGCCGCCGTAGAGCAGGAACTTCTCGGTGAGGGTGGTCTTGCCCGCATCGGGATGCGAGATGATCGCGAACGTCCGCCGCCGCGCCGCCTGCTTGCGGACTTCGCCGGCCTCGGCGGGGTCGCTGTTCACACCCTCAGTGTGGCCCGACACAACCCGCCCGCGTCGCACCTATCTGCGCGCTCTCTCAGGGTCGAGAAATTGCGACATCTGAGCGAAGAGACCGGCCAAGAGGCGGCGGTATACAATCCGGCCACTAAGGGCGGCGGGGGAGGATCGCTGCGTGGCCACGGACTCCGGCGCTCAGCGGCGGCGCATCACCGAGGCGCTCGACCTCGACACGGCCTCGCGGCGATGGGCGTGCAACCGGTGCGGCCACGACCTCGGCCCCGCCGAACGCAACTACAAGGAGAGCTGCCTGGTCTACGACCGCGACCCGCGGGAGATTCACGTTCCGTTCGATCCCCCGACCGAGTTCGGGTTCAGCCCCCATCCCGAGTGGTGCCGGATCGTGGAGTTCTACTGCGGCGGCTGCGCGGTCCTCTTCGACGTGGAGTACCTACCGCCCGGTCATCCCATCACCCACGACATAGAACTCGACCTCGATGCCATCGGCTGAGGACGGCGGGCTGAGCCTGCTCGATGTGGACATCGGGGGGACGTTCACCGACGCTTTTGTGGTGCTTGACGGGCGCCAGGCCACCGGCAAGTCGCTGACCACACACGCCGACCTCTCCGACGGCATGATCGAGGCCATCGGCGAGGCGGCCCGGCGGCTCGGCTGCGACCCGGCCGACGCCTTCGCGGCGGCCGGTGCGGTCAAATACTCCACCACGGTGGGCACCAACGCCCTGATCGAACGCACGGGACCCAAAGTGGGGCTCATCACCACCGCGGGCCAGGAGGACACCGTGCATGTGGCCCGCTCCCGCTCATGGGCCGACGGGATGCCGCTGGAGGTGCAGATCGACCGCACCCGGGCCCAGCGGCCCGACGATCTCGTGCCCCGCACGTTGCGGGTGGGGGTGCGCGAGCGCATCGACTGCTTCGGCGAGGTGCTGATGCCGCTGCAGACCGACGACGTGCTGGCCGCGGTCGACCATCTGGTGCGCCAGGGAGTGCGGGCCATCGCGGTGTGTTTGACCTGGTCGTTCATGAACCCGGCCCACGAGCAGCAGGTGGCCGAGATCGTGCGGCGGGAGTATCCCGACTCGGTGCTGGGCCGCTGCCCGGTGCTGCTGTCGTGTGAGGTGGCGCCCCGCCTCGACGAGTACCGCCGCAGCATCACCACCATCCTCAGCGCCTTCCTGGCCCCCGACACCGAGGAGCACGTCATCGACCTGGGCGACCGGCTGCGGACCCTGGGCTGTCGCACGCCGCTGCTGGTGGCCCGCAACATCGGCGGGGTGGCCTCGCCGAGCCGCACCACCGCCCTGCACCTGCTGGGCAGCGGTCCGGTGGCCGGTCTGGCCGGAGCGGCGGTCATGGCCCGCGACTACGGCCTCGACCGGGTGATCACCGCCGACATGGGCGGCACCAGCTTCGACGTCGGCCTGGTGGTCGACGGCCAGGACCGCAACTACGAGTTCGACCCGATCATCGACCGCTGGCGGGTGCATCTGCCGGTGATCGCCAACTACTCC
>JAJDZO010000238.1 GCA_022824605.1 Acidimicrobiia bacterium | reverse complement strand
GTGACGGGCCAACGCGGAGCGGGTACGGGCTCCCATGGGGTGACCCTCCAGCACCAGGGTCCCCGCGCTGCGCACATCGAGGCAGCCCCCGATATCGAGGTCTCGCAGCATGGCCGCCGCCATGGGCGACCGCGCCGCGTTGCCGGTGCACACCATGTACACAACCGGCCGCTCCCGCTGAGGCACTAGCGGAACTCGTGCTTGCGGATGCTGGTGGGGTCGATCACGTTGCGGATGAGGTGGAGTTCCTCATCGGTAGGCAGACGGCTGGCCGGAACCTCGCCGGGCACGGTCAACTCGAAGGGTGTGGCCGCCAACACCTCGTCGAGCGACACCCCGGGGTGGATGGACCGCAGGCGCATGGTGCCTTCGGGCGTCTCGAAGTCGTAGGCGGCCAGTTCGGTCACCACCCGGCGGATCTCGTGGAAGCGTCCGCTCGGCTCGGGCAGCGCCGCCACCCGGTCGTAGCCCGGACCCGACACGACATCCACCCGCTCACAGAAGGTGCGGGCCTGGTTGGGGATCCAGTAGCTGGTGGCGTGGTTGATCAGGTTGCCGGGCGCGCCTCGCAGCCCGAGAAGCTGGGCCTTGGGCTTGCGGTAATCGCCGATGGCGGCGAAGTTCTGGTTGCCGTGCCGGTCGATCTGGCTGGCGCCCATCACCACATGGCGGCGCCCCGACCACGCCTGATCGAACACCGTCCGGAACGGCAGGTAACCCTCCACCACTATGCCGTCGTCGGCTCCGCCGGGACGGTCGACCGTCGCCCCGAGCGGCAGCGTGCCCACAACCGCATAGGCGATCGTGTCGGTGAGCATCAGATCGGGCTCGAAGCTGGCTCTCGCCAGCCGGCCCGCGGCGACGGGGAACGGACCCATCGGATGGCACAGCAGCTCACCGTCGCCCCGGAACGACTCAGCCAACGCAACCAGGCAGATCTCATCGATCGTGGCGTCGCTCATCGCACCTGCTCCGGCCCGCAGCCCCGGTCAAGCATGGAGCCGGTCATCGCCAGTTCGCGGGCCCTCGCCGACACGAACTCTGCATCGAATCCGCAGCCCCGGTAAGGCATGGAGCGCCTCACGGCTTCACTGGCGCGGACTCGGCTCGCTCGGCAAGGCGAGCCCGGTAGTCGTCGTGGGAGGGAAGGTCCAGCCAGTCGGCCCGGAACCGTGCCCAGGCGTCGGGATCCCGGGCAGTCGCCGCGTACTCCGCCTGGAACGCCTCATCGCGGTCGTAGTCGGGCGGGCACTCGGTGAAATGGGCACCGCCGGACGCTTCCACCACCCCGTCGGTGTGCAGGCGCGGGATCCTCAGCGTGTGGACTGATCCCTCGGCCAGCAGGTCCTCGGTGGCTACGAGCCGCTCGCACGACATGAACGTGCGCTCCGCGGCCATGGCGAACAGGTCATCGAAGTACAGGTCCGGCCCGAGGAACTGCCCGTTGCCGGCCGCGTCGGCCCGGTTCATGTGCACCAGCGACACGTCGATGTCGAAGGCGGGCACCGCTATCAGCTCGGTGCCGTCGTCGTAGGGGCTGGTCACCGTCTTGAGGTCTGGGTTGTAGGTGAGCATGTCGGAGCCCAGCCCCGCCCTAGTCGGGTAGAACGGCACCCGGTGGGCGGCGGCCAGCAGCCCCAGGTAGAAGGCGCCCTCGTCGAACTCCCGGGCCTCGACCGCGCCCGTTTGGCGAGCGATCCGGAAGTGGGGCTCCAGCGGGATCGAATCGAGCGACACGAATCCGTAGGTGATCCTGCGAACCCGACCGGCAGCGCACAGCAGGCCGACGTCCGGACCGCCGTAGCTCACCACATGAAGGTCTCTCAGATCGCTTCGCAGGATGGCCCGCACCAGCGACATCGGCTTGCGACGCGAGCCCCAGCCACCTATCCCGATGGTCATGCCGCTGCTCAGCTCGGCCACCACCTCACCTTCGGTCATGCGCTTGTCGGGCACAGCCCGACGGTACGGCGTTCGTGCCGACAGCGCTACCACCGGCACCGTCTAAGACGCTGCCGATCTCCGACCACAACCAGCCGCAGAACGAGTCTGTGACCCGCAAGACGCTGCCGATCCTGGGGGCCGATAGGTTCACAGCAGCGCTGGGCTCTGAGGGCCTGCCGATCCGGGGAGCGCGCCGTGCCCGACAATCCTCTCGACATGACCGGCCGCAGCGTGATCGTCACCGGCGGCACCGCGGGCCTCGGCCGAGTGATCGCCGCAAGGTTCCTCCAACACGGCGCCCGCGTCTTCATCTGCGCCCGGCGGGCCCCCGACGAACCTGTGGCCGCGGATGGACGGGAAGCGACCTTCGTGGCGGCCGATGTGCGCGACCCCGACCAGATCAACCGGGTCGTCGAGCAAACGGTGGCAGCAACGGGGCGCATCGATGTGCTCGTCAACAACGCCGGCGGCGCGCCACCCGCGGAGACGGCCACCGTGTCGCCCCGGTTCAACGAGAAGGTGATCGCGCTGAACCTGCTGGCCCCGATGACGTTCTCGCAGGCGGTGCACCCGGTGATGAACGCCCAAGCCGATGGCGGCGTGATCATCAACATCTCGTCGGTGTCCGGCATCCGCCCCACCCCCGCCGGAGCCGCCTACGGCGCCGCCAAGGCCGGACTCGACAACCTCACCCAGACGCTGGCCCACGAGTGGGGTCCGGCCATCCGGGTGCTCAGCGTCATGGTGGGGCTGCTGCGCACCGACCAGGCTCACCTCTACTACGGCGACGAGGCCGGCATCACCGCCGTCGGTGAGACTCTCGCAATGGGCCGGCTCGGAAACCCTGACGAGATTGCCGACGTGGTGCTGTTCTGCGCTTCGCCGATGGCGTCGTACATGTCGGGGGGATCGGTGCCAGTACACGGCGGCGGGG
>JAJDZO010000096.1 GCA_022824605.1 Acidimicrobiia bacterium | reverse complement strand
ACAACTTGGCCGGCGAATCCGACAGCAGGCGCGGTCTCGCCGTCATCACGGCCGCTAGCAGACAGCAGGCTCAGCAGCAGGAAGACCGCAATTGCGATTCCTATGCGTCGGGTTGTATCCATGCTGTTGGGTATCGGAGGTATCTCCCGCCGTCCTTTCAGCGCGGCCTCTGCGCTCCGGCTGGCAATGCGTTATGGTCAGCTGATCTGCGCTGCGAAGGTAGCACTAGGAGGTGTAATGCCGCGGATCCCCGCGCTCGATGGATTGCGCGCCGTGGCAATTGCAGCCGTGGTCGGCTACCACATCGACAGTGCCGTCGTGCCTGCGGGGCACTACGGCGTTTGCCTGTTCTTCGTCTTGTCGGGTTACGTGGTCACCCGCTCGCTACGTGCCGAGGTGGACCGGACCGGTCGGGTCGATCTCGGCACGTTCTATCGAAAGCGAGTGCTCCGGCTGCTTCCTGCCCTTCTGGCCGTCTGTCTCGTAATGGGCGCAATGGGGACCGACTGGTCCCGCCTGCTCGCGGTGCTCAGCTTCTGCGCCAACTATGCGCGAATCGAGGGCCTCGACCTAGAGAGGCTGACGCACACCTGGTTCATCGCGGTGATCGCCCACTTCTATCTGCTGTGGCCGCTCGCCATCGCTGCGCTGCGAACCAGGCATCTGACCCGCATCGTCGGAGGCCTGGCGCTGGCTGCCATCATCTGGAGGGCGATTGCGATCGAAGCCATGTCGCCGGGCTGGGTGTACAACGCCACCGACACCAACGCCGCGGCACTTCTGGTGGGGTGTTTTCTGGCCGTCGCTCGGCCCGCCACGTGGCGGTTCGCGGTGTGGTCGGTTCCGGCGCTGCTGGCGTTGATGCTGGTGCCCGCATTCGGCAGCACCAGCACAACCGTTCTCTGGGGCGGTTTCGCGGCCCTGGGGCTCAGTGCGCTCACCGTTCAGTACGCGCTGACTGACCCCGTATGGTTGGCGAACCGGGTCCTGTTGCGGGTCGCCGAACTGTCCTTCGGGCTCTACCTCTGGCACTACGTGTTCATCCGCTCTGACATCGCCCTCTGGCTGGCGCTCGTCCTCACCGTAGCGGCGACGGCCGCCTCGTGGTATCTCCTCGAAAGGCCGGTCATGCACTGGGCGGCAAGGCGGAAGGGTCAGGCCCGGGCTCTTCCAGCGCTATCGGCATAGCGGCCGGAGCCATGAAGAGATCCTCAGTCTTCCGACAATTGCTTGCCCTGGCCGGTGCTGCGTTGTTCTTCGCGGGCTCCGTGTTGTTGTTGTACGAAAGGGTGATCAAAGAAGACGATGATGCTCTTGCCGCTCCCGTCGACGGTGACGAAACGGTCGTCGTGCCGCCACCTACCGAGACGGAAGACGCGGCTGTCGGCGCAGAGGTCGAAGGAGCGGAAGGCGAAGGAGCGGCCGTCGAAGGCGCAGACGTCGAAGGAGCGGAAGGCGGGGAGCCTTCCGCTTTCGAGGTCGCAGCAACGGCCGAACCGGTAGAGGACGCGCCCGCGGCGCCAGTTGTATCCCCTCCATTCCCGGACCAGTACGAGCCTTTGCCCAATGAGGTGCAGGCCGACGCCAAGCGGCTCGGTTCCTTGGTGGCCTACAAGATCACGAACTACGGCCCGGAATCGTCGGTGATTGAATTGGCGGCGGGCGTGACGGCCGATCCCGCTCGCGCTAAAGCGCTCGTTAGGGAGGCGGTGACCGTTCATCACCCCGGGATGTGGTCACGCGGCACGATCGAGTACCCCCAACTCGGCGGTCACCGTGACGACCGGATCTCGATAATGGTCGTGGTCCGCCAAGAGCTGGGCGAGGATGGCTCAACCGAGGCCGAGCGAGCCGAGACCCGGACGATGGACGTGCGCCTTGTGAGGGGCGATTCGGGGGCGTGGGAATTCGAGGAGCTCGCTTCGGCCGGAGGTGAGCCGGTCGCTCGGCCCGCAGACCTCTCGCCCCTCGTCGCCTCGGTGGTCGACAATCCCCGAATCGATCTCCCCGATACGGCGATTTGGGACATCTACTCCGGGTACACCGATCCTGCACTGCTCAAGGCGATGCTCGACATCGCCGAGCGAACCCCCTACTCCGTCATCGTGGTGAAAACGGGACACCCGCACAATGTTTTCGGAACGGACAGGGTAAGCAATCACACGGTGGGCCGGGCGGTCGACATCCACGACGTGAACTCGGAGCTGGTAATCGACTCGCACGACAAGACGTCATTCATCTATGCGCTATCCGAGTGGCTGGTGTCGCGGCACGACATCAGGGAGTTCGGAAGTCCGTGGCTTTTCGAAGACGCGGTTGCCCACAACTTCACCGACGAGGTTCACCACGATCACCTCCACGTGGGCGTCCACCCGGAGGGTTACACCGCGGGGTGACTCCCGACGACACGGGAGCTCGGAGCCACCGCTGAAACTGCTCGTTTGCAGTTGCTGACGCAGTACGTGCCGGGGCTTGTCAGTCGGTGAGTTGCTCCAAGAATTGGGTTACGGTTCTGTTGAGGTCGTAGTCGGCGGTGTCGATCTCGGACAGCCGGTCGTAGGCCTCGGCCATGTCTTCGGCTCGCTGCTCGGCGTAGGCCCGGGCGTGGTAGTGGGTGGGGATCAGAAAGTGGCCCGCGGCGATTCCGTCGAAGGCCCGCTGGGCCACGGTTTCGGCGCTCATGCCCATCTGCTCCATGAACGCACCCGCGCCTGGATCGTTGTCTGTGCTGCCGCCGTAGTGGTCGGGGCGCTGGCGGGTCGCATTCCAGAGAAGGCTTGCGGTGAGGCCGGGGCAGACAACGCTGACGCCGACGTGGTCGGGCAACTCGGCCCGCAGCACATCGCACATTCCCAGCACCGCATGCTTTGAGGCGGTGTAGGCGCCGGAGTTGGCGTGGGGAACGCCCACGGAGTGCTCCGAGCCGGTGGCCATGAGCCAGCCCTGCTCTTGGCCGGCGGCCATGAGCCGACCGAAGCTCTGGAGCGTGTTTATCGTGCCCAGAACGTTGACCCGCACCACCCACTCGGCATCGCTCGAAGCGGCATCCAGCAGCGGCGCCATTGCCGACATCACCCCGGCATTGGCGCACACCAGACCGGGGACGCCCTGCTCGGCAGCGATGGCCTGGGCCAGATCTTCCATCCCCGCTGAGTCGGTCACGTCGCACCGGTGGGCCGCCGCCGACCCGCCTTGGGCGGCGATGCTCTCAGCAACGGCCTGAGCCCCCTCAAAGTCCACGTCGGCCACTGCAACGTGGCCGGCGCCACGGCCGGCAGCTTCCAGTGCCAGCGCCGCTCCGATTCCGCTGCCTCCGCCGGTCACCACCACCGGCCTTCCCTGCACTTGAGCTCCCATAGCCTTCTCCTCTTCTTGCTCGGTCAATTGGCCCTAGTGGCCCTGGCTTCGATCTGATCCAGTATCGGCAGCAGATACCTGATGAAGACATCGGGGTTCTCCTGCATCGGGAAGTGCCCCACATCGGCCATCTCGCTGTGGGTGGAACCGGCGATGGCCAGATGCGCCTCTCGGCCGGCCTCTACGGTGCCGGTGTAGTCGTACTCGCCGTTCATGATGTGGACGGCGGTGGCGCTGGTGTCGATCTCACCGGCCCGGTCGCGGATGTCGTAGTCCTCCATGTAGTAGAAGAGATCGCCCGAGAACGCGGGCGGCCAGCCTGAGGCGTACACCTGCGACACCTCTTTCACATACGGCAGCGGCGAGGTGGGCGAGCACAGCCCTTCCATCATCCGGGCCTTGGAGTGGTTGCTCACCTGCGGATGCCAGAAGCCGAAGAACTCCTCCCGGTTGCCGCCGATGTGCAGCGCTCCCTCGAGCGCGATCACCGCTTGGAACTCGCCGGGATGGCGAAGCGCCAGATCCAGGGCCAACAATCCGCCCACCGAACAACCCATGAACACCGGCCGCTCCAGCCCCAGCGCCTGGGCCAAGGCCCGCGGTACCTGCCTCAAGAACTCCCCGCGCAGCTCGTATTCGTGCTCCCACCAGCGCTGCTGCACCGGCGGCACCGACTTGCCGTGGTAGGGCAGGTCGTAGGCGATCAAGCGGAAGCGCTCGGTGATCTCAGAAGCCTCAAACAGGTGGCGATACTGGAGGCTGTTGGCCCCGGCGGTGTGCTGACACAGCAGGGGGATTCCCGAGCCGGCTTCTTCGTAGTAGATGCGGTGGTCGTGCCCGTCGATTTCGAGGTGGATGTATCGGCCCACCGGGCTGTCGTGGCGGGGCACGGGACCGCTCTCGTTTGCCTCGGTTTGCCGGTCGCCGCCGGGCCCGCCGGGCCCCCGCAGCAGTTCGCTGGCCCGCTCCACCGCAGGCAGGTACTGCCACAGCAGCAGCGGGTCGGTTTCCCCTCGCTGAAGGCCCATTTCGCCCAGGGCCAACAGCACTGAGATCTGGGCGAACCGGGGCGGCAAAGCTTCCATCAGCGGCGCCCACAGCTCCACCGGCCCGGAGATGGTGATTACCCCTTTGCCCGCCTCGGGCACCCCGGCGGCGATCTCGCCGTCGGCCACAGTGAAGCCGGTCCAATGCTCGCCGATGCCAAGGCGCAGCCCGCCGGTCCAGTAGCGGACCGCCAAGCGCATCTCGCCGTCGGCGGCGCAGGCCGCGGCAAATGCAGCAGGGTCGGGAGCGGCGACGGTCATCGGGTTGGTATTCGGGCTCAAACGATGTCCAAGGTGGACAGGAAGGCGGTAGCCACCGCCCTGTCGCCTTCGACATCGCACGCTGAATGCCACGCGGAGCGGCCTGTGCCCCACGACACGAAATCCACCGCCGAAGAAGTGACCACAACCTCTGCGCCCCCGCCCGACTCCACTACCAAACCGCCTTGGGGCAAACCGCCTTGGGACGAACCGCCTTGGGGCGAACCGCCTTGGGGGTCGGGCCTTCGCACAGTCCATTTGCTCTCGCCGGGGCCGGTGAGGCTGATGGTGATCGGCGCCAGCAGGGATTCGTCCAGCTCGGGGCCCTGCATCTGGGGCAGCCCCCACATCATCCACTGCACCACCGGGAGCATCTCCTCGTGGGAGGGTGCTGGCAGCTCCCGCTGGATCGGGCCGCCGGGCGCCACGATGTCGTGGTAGAGGTGGCAGAAGCAGTCGAACGACAAGCCGTTGGCTGCGGCGTGCATGGGGTAGGTGCCCAGTCCGGGGATCTCGATCTCGGTGGAGGCCAGCGGTTCCTCTTGGAGGCCGGGCAGGCGCTCCAACCGCTCGGCGCCGAAGCGCTCGAACTCGTCCATCACCTCGGCGATGGTCCAGCTTCGGCGGATGTCCACGTGTACGTCGTGCTCCCGCTCCCGGTTGGCGGGCAGCGGCAGCCGGTCTTCGGGCACAGGGAGAGGGTCGATCACGCTGCGGGCGCCTGCTCCGATGTGGGCGATCACATCCCGCACCCGCCACCCCGGGCACGCGGACGGCGCCATCCACTCGGTTTCGGTGAGCGTTCGGGTTACCTCGACAATTCTGTTGTGGAAGGCCTCTAGGGCCGCAACTCCCTCAATGGTCACCGGCCCATGCTTGACCGCGAGCCAGAATCTGTCAAGATGCGGTGACCCATGTCCAGCTCCACTCCTGATTTCGACAGCTTCCCCGTGGTTGTCCACGGACACCAGTTCGAGGACTTCCCCGAGGGACGGGAGTTCGTCCACCACTGGGGCCGCACGATCACCGCAGGCGACAACGCCCTGTTTTCCACCGCCACCTGCAACTGGAACCCGATGCACCTCAACGCCGAGTTCGCCAGGGCGCACGGCCATCTCGATGTGGTGGTCAACCCGATGCTGGTGCTGTGTACGGTGGTCGGCCTGTCGGTGGAAGACTTGAGCGAGATCGGCGGGCCATTTCTGGGCATGGAGGATGTGAGATTCCACCAGCCTGTGCATCCGGGCGACACGCTCACCGCCTCCTCGCGGGTGGTCGAGGCCCGCGAGTCGCAAACCCGCCCTCACACCGGAATCGTCACCTGGCATACCGAGGCCCGCAACCAGCACGGTGAGCGGGTGGTCGAGTACCGGCGCACCAACCTGGTGGCCAAAAAGCGCCCGCCAAAGGGCCACTAGAGGTGCCCCGCGCTCTGGTGGACCCACGTTCCCCGATTCCTGCGCCCTACCGCACCGACGAGCGGGTGGCGATGCAGGAGATGGCCCGCCACTTCGCCATGAGCCGGGTGCTGCCTGTGGCCAACCGCCTCGACCCCGAGCAGGGGCTGATTCCCGATGACCTTCGCAGCGAGATGGGCGAGCTGGGGTTTTTCGGGGTCATGGTGCCGGAGCGCTTCGGCGGGCTGGGGCTGGGCGTGTTCGAGTACGCCCTCATCACCGAGGAGCTGGCCCGGGCCTGGCTGAGCGTGGCCAGCATCATCGCCCGCTCCGGCATTGCCCTGTCTTTGGATCCCGCCCAGCGGGAGAGGTATCTGCCGCTGGCCGCCAAAGGCGAATGGCTGGGCTGCTTCGCCATGTCTGAGCCCGGTGCCGGCTCCGACATCGCCTCGATCCGCTCTCGGGCCCACAAGACCGAAGGCGGCTGGCTGCTCAGCGGCCAGAAGATGTGGTGTACGTTCGCCGACCAGGCCCACTGCATCTTGGTGGTGGCCCGCACCAAGCCCTACGACCCCGACAACCGCCACTCCGGTATCCGCCAGTTCGCGGTCCACAAGGCGCCGGGCGAATTTCCCGAGGGGGTGTCGGGCAGCCCGATACGCAAGATCGGCTATCACGGATGGCAAACCTTCGAGCTGTCGTTCGACGACTTCTTCGTGCCCGATGACTGCCTGGTGGGCTACCAGAGGGCCGAAACCGCCGACGACATCGGCTTCAAGCAGACAGCCGCGCTGATGGCGACGCCGCGTATCCACACCGCGGCCCGGTCGATCGGCCTGGCCCGGGGCGCACTGGAAGACTCCATCGCCTACGCGCAGGAGCGGGAGCAGTTCGGCCAGCCCATCGGCGACTTCCAGGTGACCAGGTTCAAGATCGCCAAGATGGCCTCAGAGATCGAATCCTGCCGGGCCCTGATGTACCAGGTTGCCGCCAACGCCGATGCCGGGGAAAAGTCCGACATGGCGGCGGCGATGGTCAAGTACCTGGCCTCGGAGATGTCGGAGCGGGTCACCTCAGAGGCGCTCCAGATCCACGGCGGCGCGGGCTACACCACCGACTTCCCCATCGAGCGCTATTGGCGCGATGCCCGTCTCACCAAGATTTTCGAGGGCACCAGCGAGATCATGCAGAAGATCATCTCCGACCACCTGCTGCCCCCCTCATCGCCGCGCTAGAACTAGACGATGACTGCGCCTTCCGCACTTACCGGCTCGAACAACTACTTCGAGGACTTCACCGTAGGCCAGCGGATGCGCCACGCCCGCTCGGCCACTGTCGACGAGGTGGAGAACAACTACATCTCCAAGCAGGTGATGAACACCGCGCAGTCGCATTGGAACGAGGAGTATCTGGCCGGTTCGCCGCTGGGCGACGGTCGACTGGTGTTCGGGCTCATTACCGGCTCGATGACGGTGGGGCTTGCCAGCCAGGACACCGCTGAGAATGCGCTCAGCGAGCTCGGGCTCAACGCTGTGCGGTTCAAAAAGCCGGTACACCATGGCGACACCATCACCGCTTACACCGAGGTGTTGGAAACCGCCGACTCGCCCGACCGAGACGACGCCGGAATCGTGCGCTTCAAGCACTGGGGCCGCAACCAGCACGGCGATGTGGTGTGCGAACTGGAGCGCCTGGTGCTCATCAAGCGCCGGAGCCACTGGACCCAGCCCTGAGGTTCGGGGGGCATCACTGAGTGGACCGGTTGGCCGGGCAGCGGCAGGGAGCACACGTAGGCCATTTGGGGTAGCTTGGCGGTAACTGTCATCACAGGAGGTTTGTTTCGTGGCGGAAATGAGGCGAGTTTCGGAGCTGAGGCCGTGGCGGTGGCTAGGCCTGATTTTGGCTGTGGCGCTGGTGGCCTCAGCCTGTGGGGGCGGGAACGATGACGACGACGGCGGTGGCGTGGCCGCGGAGGCCACTGCGGCGCCCACGGCGGCGCCTTCGGGAGACGGAGACCAAGCCCCTGCTTCCAGCGGCGACGGCGGCAGCGATGCCGAGCCCAGCCAGGACGGCAGCGGCGATCAAGGCGATCAAGGCGCGGGCACAGCCGACGAGGACGCGTCAACCTCGGATTCATCCACTGACGAGGCGCCTGAACCCGCTATGGAGCCCCAGTATGGGGGAACGCTGGTGATGGGGCTCGAGGCTGAGACCACCAACGGCCTCAACCCGGTGAACGCCCAGGCCGCAGTGTCGGGCCACATTCTGTTCCGCGCTCTGTACGACACGCTGACCATTGAAGGGGCCAACGGCGAGGCAGTGCCGAACCTGCTGGAGAGCTTCAGCTCCAACGACGACTTCACCGAGTGGACCCTGACCCTTCGCCCGGGCATCAGCTTCCACGACGGCACTCCGGCGGACTCGGCCGCTCTCCGGCGCCATTTCGAGGAGAACGCCAAGGGCACGCTGACCGGCATCTCGGTGGGCGACTGGGAAATCGAGACCATCGAGATAGTGGACGACTTGTCCGTGAAGCTGGTGCTGGGGAAGCCGTTTGCCCCTCTGCCCAAGTATCTGACCAGCCACCTGGGCTATTTCGGGGCGCCGTCGATGCACGATCTGGGCCAGGAGGGCGCGGCCCGCAATCCGATCGGCACCGGCCCGTTCATGCTGGACGAGTGGATTCCCAATGACGTGACCCGGATGGTGCGCAACCCGAACTACTGGCGCACCGACTCAGAAGGTCGCCAGCTCCCCTACTTGGACGCCCTGGAGTTCCGGCCCAATAACGATAGCGATGCTCGGTATGCAGCCCTGCGCTCCGGCGACCTTGACGCCAACGTCGACAATACCGGTGTGAGGGTCGACGATTACAACGAGCAGTTCAAGACGTTCTGGCAGGGGGAGGCGTACGCCGAGACCACCTATCTGATGTTCAACAACTCGCGGGCCCCGTTCGACAACGTGGAGTTCCGCCGGGCACTGGCGCAGTGTACCGACGGCCAGACCTTCAACACGCTGCGCTGGGACGGGCAGCCTCCGGCCACCGGCCCGTTCTCGCCGGGAACTCCTGGCTATCTGGCCGACTCGGGGTACCCGGGCTTTGACCCCGATGCGGGCCGCGCGGCCATTGACCGCCTCGGAGTTACCAGCGTGGAGCTCGGGACCACCATAGATCCGGCCAACTTGTTGAACACCGAGCTGCTCGCCGCCATGTGGGGCGACTGCGGGCTGGACGTGTCCATCACCCAGGTGGACCAGGCCGAGCTGATCACCAACGCGGTGTTCGGCAACTTCACCGCGTTCTTGTGGCGCAACCACCCCAGCTTCGGACTCGCCCCCGAGCGGATCTGGTGGCACAGCAAGTTCGGACAGGGCATCGCCTTGAACTTCGGGCGGATAAACAACCCCGCCATCGACGCCGCCCTGGACGAATCCCTCACCATCGACGACCCCGAGCGTCGCCGCCAGCTCGCCGAGGATGTGAACCGGGCGTTCGCCGAAGGGGTCCACAACCTCTGGTTCTACTACTCCAAATGGCTGATCGCCGCCCACGATCACGTCCACGGCATCGACAACCTCACCCTCGACGGGGGGGTGGAGCACGTGAAAGTGCTGGCTGGCAGGGTCTTCTTGACCGAAGCCTGGATCGAGCAGTAGCAGTCGGACACGGCTTCGCTAGGCGTTGCGGAGGTCACGATAGGAAATGGCGGCGCTTCGGTTCATAGGAGTTCGGCTGGCCCAGCTCGCGGTGGTTGTGCTGGTGGTCACGCTGCTGTTCTACTGGATGCTGAACTTGCTTCCCGGCAACCCCTGTGTGGCCGCGTTTGGCGGAGCGGCCACCCCAGAGCAGATTGCCCAGTGCGAGCAGGATCGCAATCTCGGCGATCCGGTCATCGTGCAGTGGGCCAAGTGGGGCGGCGACGTGCTCACCGGCGATTTCGGCAAGTCGTACCTCACCGGGCGCACGTTCGGCGAGGCTGTGTCCAACGCGCTGCCCCGCACGCTGCTGCTGCTGGCCTACTCCCAGATCTTGGCCCTGGGCGCGGCCATTCCCCTGGGATTGTGGTCGGGCTACCGCCAGGGCAGCGCGGGAGACAGGTTGATCACCGGCGGCGCCTTCGCGCTGCTGTCCGCTCCGGTGTTCGTGGTCGGGCTGGTGCTGATGCTGTTGTTCGCAGTGAGGCTGGACTGGTTCGACCTGAGCGGCTACCAGCCGATCTCCGATGGCCTGGCCGCCCATTTCAAGGTGATGTTCCTGCCCGCGGTGGCACTGGCCGCCGGGCTGTTGCCCATCTACCTGCGGCTGCTGCGCACCGACGTGATCGGCACGCTCCAGGAAGACTTCGTGGGCACGGCCCGGGCCAAGGGACTGCCGGTGCGCATGGTCCTATTGCGCCATGTGCTGCGCCCGTCGAGCTTCACCCTGCTCACCATCTTCGGCATCCAGGCCGCCCAGGCGGTGAACGGCGCCATCGTGGTGGAGTTCCTCTTCGACCTCGACGGGGTGGGGTCGCTGCTGGTGAGCTGGGTGGCCGCCCGGGAGTTCTTGCTGGTCCAAACCCTGGTGGCGCTCATCGCCGCGGTGTTCGTAACCGTGACCACGGTGGTGGATCTGGTGTATGCCGCGCTCGACCCCCGGGTGCGGCGACGATGACCGCCGCCATGACCACCGTGGTCCGGGCCAGCCGCAGGGCCACCGCGCCCCGCCGCCCCCGCCGCTCGATCGCCCTCTATGTGTCTTTGGGATGGCTCTTCCTGGTGGTGGCCGGCGCGGTGTTGGCCCCCTGGCTGGGGTTCCTCGACGATCCCCACCGGCCATTGGCCGGACCGCCTGAGGCAGGCCCGTCGTGGTCAAACTGGTTCGGCACCGACCAGCTTGGGCGGGACATGTTCGCCCGCTCGGTGTGGGGCAGCCGGCTGTCGCTGTCCATCGCCGGGCCGGCGGTGGGCATGGGGGTTGTGATCGGCGGCGTGCTGGGAGTGGTGGCCGGCTACTTCGGCAAGTGGATCGACCTGGCCGTCAGCAGCGTGGTGAATGTGGCGCTGGCGCTGCCCGCGCTGGTGTTCGCCCTGTTCATCGTGACCATGCTGGGCCAGAGCTTCTGGAACGTGACCATCGCGGTGACCATTCTCACCATCCCGGCCATCGCCCGCATCGCCCGGGCCCAGGCGCTGCGGTTCGCCGCCCGGGAGTTCGTGATCGTGGCCAACGTGATGGGCGCGCGCTGGCCCCGGCTGCTGTTCCGAGAGGTGCTCCCCAACGTGGTGCCCGCGCTGGCCTCGATCGCCTTTTTGGCCATGGGAATCGTGATCATCGCCGAGGGCAGCCTGTCGTTCATCGGGGTGAGCGTGGGCTCGCCCAGCATCACCTGGGGCAACATCTTGGCCGCGGGCCGGGGCAGGCTTGAGGAGTCCCCCCACATCGCTTTGACCACCGGCGGCGTGATGTTCGCCACCCTCATGGCGCTGAACTTCGTGGGCGACGACCTGCTCCGCCGCCTCGACGTACGCGAAGCCCGCATCTAGCGGTGCCTCACGCGGCGCGGGACACGGGCAAATAATCCCAGAACACACCGCTAGCTTGGGAGAATGTTGAGAACCCCGCTGCTTCGGCTCGGCCGCATCCTCAGCGAGGAGCGGTACGACATCATCATGGTGCTGTCCACCGCCATGGTGGCGCTGTCGGCCACCGGCGCCCACGCTTTGACGGCGGCATCGGGCGTAGTCGGGCTGGTTCTCATCACCGGCACGCTCATCGAGTCGTCTGCGCTGGCCGTGGGCCGGGCCAAGGCGTGGGCGCTGCTGGCCGCCCTGGGGTGCGCCACCGCGGTCGAGCTGGCCGTAACCGGCCCAGACGATGCCCTCATCGGCCCGGCCATCGTGCTGGCCATAGGCGTCGTCGCCGCGGCCACCATCTCCAGGCGGGTGCTGTCGCGGCCTTTGCCCGACACCACCTCGATAGCGGCCTCGGCGTGCGCCTACCTGCTCATCGGGTACTCGTTCGCCAGCCTCTATTTGCTGATCGACCGCATCGCCGCCAACCAGTTCTTGTCGTCGGGCGAGGCGCTCACCCCCGAATCGGCCATCTACTTCAGCTTCGTCACCCTCACCACCCTGGGGTTCGGCGACCTCACCCCGGCGGCATCCAGCGGCCGCACGCTAGTCACCCTGGAAGCCATGGCCGGACAGTTCTACATCGCCATTGCCGTAGCCCGACTGGTAGCCGGAATGGCAACCAACAAAAAAGACGCCTAACCAACCACCCGTCAGTGGGCTTCTTGGCGCCAGCGGTGGTAGGCGGCCCAGATCACCAGCATCGGAGGCAGCACCACCACCGCGGCGATCAGCGAGTAGATGACGGTGATGGCGGTGAGCAGGCCGAACTGGCCCATCGGCGCGATGGGGCTGAACACCAGCACCATGAATCCCAGCGCGGTGGTGAGCGCCGATCCGATGAGCGCCCCGCCGGTTGTGCTCATGGTGGTGTTGATGGCCTCGCTGATCGACTTGCCGTGGTCCACCTCTTCGATGAAGCGGTGGGTGACGTGGATGGTGTAGTCCACGCCGATGCCAATGGACAAAGCGGTGATTAGCGCGGTGATCACGTTGTAGCTGTAGCCGAAGAGCACCATGGTTCCCAGCACCCACACCAGCACCAGCAAGATGGGCAGCACCGACAGCAACGCCAACATGGGCCGGAACTCGGTGATCCAGAAGAACAGGATCAACACCACCAAGGCGGCCACGATGGTCAACATGATGGAGGTGGCCTGGCTCTCGGTGAGGCTGTCGGTCACCTCTATCGAGGTGATCTCGTTGGCTACCGGGGTGATGTCGCGGTCGTCGCCAAACCACAATCCGTCCACTTCGGCGAAGAGCTCGCGGGTGCGGTCGGAGTCGCCGGTGAGGGCGTTGAACTGCAAGATGGTGCGGTCGTCGCGGCCCGCCGCGCCCAACTCCACGATCGAGTCGAAACGAGCCGGATCGTGATCGCGCATCAGCTCGAGCACACGGTCGATGGTGGCGTTGTCGATAACCAGCGGACCCGAATCGTCGAGCAACAGCTCGTTTTGGATCTGGGCCTGCAAGTCGGGAGGCAGGTCGGCGAAATAGGTGCCCAGCGAGTTGGTGATGGCGCTGCTCACCGCCTCGGGACGCTGGGAGGGGTCTTCGATGGCGAGGGAGAAGTCCAACAGGTTGCGCAGTGTGCGGTCGTCGGACAGGTCGGCCTCCACCAGCACGGTCACCGGTTCGGTGTTGCCGCCCAGGTTGTCGGCCATGAACACCGCGTCCTCTTTGCTCTCGGTGCCGTCGGGGATGAAGTCGGCGGAGTTGAACTCGGTGCCGAGCTGGGTGGTAAGCGCCATGAAGAACACGGTGACGATGCCGGCGGCCGCCAAGATGACCGAGGGGCGGCGCACGGTGGCGCCCCCTATCGACTGCACCAGCTTGCCCGCGCCGGGAATGGCCTGGTCGATGGGCCGCACCTGCGGCGCCTTGCCCTTGGCCTCGTTTCGGCGGTCCAGCAGCGAGCGGGCCGCCGGCACTGCGGTCAAGAACACGGCGAGGCCGCTGAACACGCCCACGGCGGCCACCACCCCGAAGTCGGCCAGCCCCGAGATGTCGCCGAACAGGTTGGTGAGGAAGCTGACGATGGTGGTCACCCCGGCCAAGCCCAGCGGCAGCATCACACCGGCCACCGACTTGGAGACGCCCTCGGTGGCGCCGGCCCCGCCGGAGCGCACCTCGCGATAGCGGGAGGTGACCTGTATGCCGTAGTCCACGCACAACCCGATGAGCATCACCGGCACCATCTGGGCCAGCACGCTGGGCGCCCCGATGAGATCGAGCCCGTCGGGGCCCAACAGCCCTTGGAACCCCAGTGCCCACAAGATGGTGAGAATCAGCCCGCCCATAGACAGCAGAACATCGGAGAGCTGGCGGTAGAACAGCACCAGCAGCACCGCGATCACCAAGAAGGCCACCAGCATCAGATTGCGGGTCGAGGATGCGCTGGAGTCGTCGGACTCCTTGTCGCTCTTGCCCTGAGACGCAGCCCGGGCCGACTCCAGCTCGGCCAGCGGCACTTGCTTCACGGCATCGTCCACCACAAGCTGGGCCTCGGCCAGTCCGTCGGGGTCGCCGTAGGCGTTCACCGTGACGATGCCGATGCCCCCGATCACGTTGCCCGCCTCGTCGCGGGCGACGATCTCATCGAGGAGCACCGCAAGGGCGGCATTGGACTCATCGGCGATGGCGGCGTCTATCTCCTGTTGCGAAGCCGAAGCCAGATCCACGCTGCGGGGGTCGCCGCCGGGGCCGGCCAGCATGGCGGCCAGCACATGGCCCGGCGAGGTGGGCGGTCGGGCCTCGAACCGGTAACCGGCCAAATCGGGATGGCCTGCTGCGGCACTGGTCGCCGCTACGGAATCAGAGGCACCGGTGGGGCTCAGCACATCGCCCCGCAGCACCACCTGCACCACCTCGAGCTCCGCGGAGTCGGGGAAGCTCTCCGACAGATTGTCGATGGCCTCCACCAGGTCGCTGCCCGCGGGAAGGAACGCCTCCCCCACATCGGCAGTGTCGGCCGTTCTGGTCAAGCCGATCACCGCCACCACGGTCACCACCAGTATTGCCGTCAACGCCGTCCACGGTCGATTGCCCACCCAGCGCCCATGAACGTCGAAGAACCTGCTCACCACTGACCGCCTTCCGCTGGTAGAGGCCTCTCCCGTGCCTCCAACGCCTGCCCAGGCTAAGTTATCGGGCCGCCCTACTGGGAATCGGGCTCAGTCACCCACTGGAGGCGGTGGCGGTTACCGGTTACGTGGGGCTAGATGGTGCGGTCGGCGTCGTCCCAGTGCTGGGCGCGGAGCGCTTTTTTGTCGATCTTGCCGATGGGGGTGTGGGGCAGTTCGTGTACGAGGTCCACCGATTTGGGGGCCATCACCGAGCCGATGGCTTGCTTGGCTTGGGCGATGACATCGGCCTCAGCGAGGTCGGCGCCGGGGTGGAGGCGGACCATGGCCTTCACCTCTTCGCCCCAGCGGTCGCTGGGCACTCCGAACACGGCGGCCTCGGCAATACCGTCGATGTCGAGCAGAGCCTGTTCCACCTCACCGGAGTAGACGTTGAACCCGCCGGTGATGATCATGTCCTTCTTGCGGTCGATCACGTAGATGAGGCCGTCGTCGTCTATCGCACCGATGTCGCCGGTGAGGTGCCAGCCGTTGCGCCGGACCTTCGCCGTTTCCTCTGGGTTCTGGTAGTAGCCCTCCGACACCATGGGACCCTTGACCGCGATCTCGCCGCGGGTGCCGACGGGAACCGGGTTGGCATCGTCGTCCACGATGGCCACGGTGGACAGGATCGTCTCTCGGCCCACTGAGCGCAGTGCGGCGTCGTCGAGGAGCTCTCCGTTCACGTCGCCGCCAACAAAATGGTCGGCGGTCTCGAGGCGCGCGATGTAGATGGGACTCTCGGTTTGCCCGAACCCTCCCACCATGACCGGGCCGAAAACCTCGAAGGCCTGGCGCAGTCGAGGGATGGAGATCGGCGCCGATCCGTAGCTGAAGCGGCGCAGGGAGCTGAAGTCGGTGGTGGTGGCAGCCGGGTGGTCGAGCAGGCTGTAGATGGCGGTGGGCGGGAGGAAAAAGTCGGTGACCTGCTCTCGCTCGATCGCTTCGAGGATGGAGGCCGGGTCGGGTCGGCCCAAGATCACCAGCTTCACGCCGAGGCCGAGCGAGACGAGCGCGACGCGCCCGCCGACATGGGTCAGCGGCGCGGCGCACAGCACCACGCGGGCCTCGCCGTCCCAGCGCTGAGCACCGGCCCACGCCAGGGCCACAAAGTTCCGGTGGCTGAGCATCACCCCCTTCGGCGTTCCAGTGGTGCCGCCGGTTTGCGGCAGCGAGAGCGTGTCGGCGCCGTCGCGGGCCACGCTCGGTGCCGCCGGGGAGGCGTCACCCAGCCAGGTTTCGAATGAGTTGGCGGGAGCGTCGTCGGTGGGCACGAGGATCGCATCGCCGGCCGCCTCGGCGGCCGCCTCGGCGAAGGCCGGCTGGTGGAACAGGGCTCGGCATCCCAGGCGCGACAAGATGTCGACGTTCACGGTGGGCGAATGGCGCGGATTCAGGGGCACCCACACCCCGCCGGCCCGCACGATGCCGAGCGCAGCGGCGAACGCGGTGACGCTGTTGGCGCTGTAGACCCCGCCGAAGTCGCCCGGGGCGAATCCGTCGCGCCCCAGCGCATTGGCCACCCGGGCCGATAGCGCGTCGAGCTCGGCGTAGGTGAGCTGTTCGTCTCCATAGACCGCGCAGACCTTGTCGGCGTGGGCGCGGAACGCCTCGTCGAGGAAGGGAAGGAACGACCGGTCGAAGTCGGGGAGATCGTGCTCCATGGTGGCCGGCCAGCCTCGACGCTCAGTGCGCCACCGGGCAGGTGAGGATCGGCATTTCGGTCAGCGCGTTGAACCAGGAGCTGTGCATCGGCGTCGGCGCCTCGGCGAGCCCGATGTCGGGCAGCCGGGTGTAGAGCTCTTGGAGGATGCAGCGGAGTTGGAGCCGGGCCAGGCTGGCCCCCAAGCAGAAGTGGGCGCCGGTGCCGAAGGCGAGATGCTTGTCGGCGTTGGGCCGCAGGATGTCGAAACGCTCCGGGTCGTCGAAAACGTCTTCGTCGCGGTTGGCGGAGATGTACGACATGTACACCTTGTCGCCCTTGGCAATCTCGATGTCGCGAAGGGCGACGTCCTCGGTGGCCGTGCGGCAGAACTGCATGACCGGCGGTGAGAACCGGAGCACCTCTTCGATGGCGTTGGGCAGCCGGCCCTCGAGGTCCTCGAGTAGAAGGGCCTTCTGGTCGGGATGCTCGTCCATGAGCCTCACGAAGTGGGCGGTCGTGTTGCGGGTGGTCTCGTGGCCCGCGATGGAAAGAGTCTGGAAGAACTGGGTGATCTCGCCCTTCGAGAGCTTGCGACCGTCCACCTCGCCGTGGACGTACTTGGAGATCAGCGTGTCGTCGGGAGCGTCGGTGCGGGTCTTGACAATGTCATCGAGCAAGAGGAACAAGTTGATCTGATCCTCGACGAAGTTGTCGTTGAACTCGAAGCTGGCGGTGGCCGTGCCCAGCGCGAGGTACTCGCTGCGCCGTTCTTGGGGCACGCCCATCAGCTCGCACAGCAGGACCATGGGAAGTTCGGCGGCAACCTCGAACACGAACTCGGCCCGGTCGCGCTCGGCCAGCTCGCCGATCACCTTGGCGGCCTCCTCGCGGATGTGGGGCTCCATGGCCGCCACCGACCGGGGGGTGAATCCCGGCTGGACCAGCCGTCGGAATTGGGTGTGCTGGGGAGGGTCCATGCCCATCAGGCCCGCCCGCTGCGCGGCCAGGGCCATCTCACTCTGCTTGACGTCGATCCACAAGATGGTGTTCTCCCAACAGGAGAAGCGCTGGGTGTCCTTGGACACCGCGGCGACATCTTCGTACCTGCTGAGCACCCAGAAGCCGCAGGGCTCGTAGTTCTCGACGTCTCGAAGGATGGCGCCGTCAACCGGGGGCGGGTTCCAGAACACCGGTGCCTCCCGGCGAAGCACCGCGAAGTAGTCGAAGGGGGGGCCGCCCACCTTTTTCATGTCGCCGCTGCTGGCGAGGTTGATGTCACCGGGGTTGAGCGTCAAGACAATCTCCTATCGCGGTCAAATGGCAGGGCATAGACCACCGCCCGCATCGGGTAGGAGCCTATCGCGGGGGCGTCGATGCCTAGCAGGACGCCCTGACCAATTTGCAGACGGACCATCAGGCGATCTCTGCGGCAATGAGGTACGGGCCGTCGTCGGCGAAGGCGGCGGCCAGCGCGTCGTCGAATCCCTCAGCGGTGGTGGCGGTGGTCGAAGGCACGCCCATCGAGCTGGCCAGGGCGGCGAAGTCGATCGACGGGTCGCTCAGCGACAGGAGGTGCTGGGCGGTGGGGCCGGGGGCGCCGGCGCCGGTACGGGCGAGTTCGATGTTGAGGATGCGGTACGACCGGTTGACGAACACGACAGTGACCACGTCGGCGCCCTCGCGCGCCATGGTCCACAGCGCCTGGCTGGTGTACATGGCGGCGCCGTCTCCGACGAGGCAGAGGCCCTTGCGGTCGGGTTCGGCCACGGCCGCCCCGAGGGCGACGGGGAGGCCCTGGCCCAGTGCCCCGCCGGTCAGCGGCATCCAATCATGGGGGGCGGCCGATGCGGTAGCCACCCAGGTCGGGCCTCCGCTGGTGCCCGCCTCATCGGACACGAACGCGTTCTCGGGGAGGTGGCGAGAGATCGACAGCCCGATGCTCTGCATGGTCAGCTCGCCCACCGGCGCGTCCGGCATCACGAGATCGGCAACGGGGGCACCGCCGGTGTCGGGGGTGCCGAGAGCGTCGGCGAGTTGGACGACACAATCGGTGGTATCGACGTCGGGGCCGCCCAGCGAGATCACCTCGCAGCTGTCGGGGGTCAATTCACAGGGGTGGTCCGGGTAGGCGAAGAAGGCGACCGGCGGCCGGGCCTCGGCGAGGACGAGCACATCGGATCCGTCCAGGCTCTGGACCACGCGTTCGGCGAAGTACTGCATTCGCTCGGGGGCGTAGCGGCCCGCGCCGCGCTCCAGCCCGGGGAAGAAGAACTCGAACAGCACCCGCACCCCCGCCCCGGCCAGGCGGCGGGCGGCCCGCAGGCCGGGTCCGGTCAGGGCCGTGCCGGTCATCAACAGCGCGGGGTTCCGAGCAGCGCGCACCGCGCGGGCGGCCCGCTCAACCGCGTCGGCGTCTGGGCCGGGCCGCACGGGCGCGGTGAGCCGCTCGGGGATCGACGCGCCCGCAAGCCAGGCCACGTCGGCCGGCAGGATAAGCGAAACCGGTCCTGCGGGGGCCCGGAGGCTGGCCTGCCATGCCTCGGCTGCCATCCGCCCCGCGTCCTCGGGGGTTGCCGCGGTTCGCAGCCACGTGGAGTTCGGCTCGGCCATTGCCGCGATGTCGGAGGTGAGCGGCGCGTCGTTTGCCAGGTGGTAGGTGGCGTGGTCGCCGATCACGTTGACCATCGGCGATCGGGCCCGCCGGGCGTTGTGGATGTTGGCACCGCCGTTGAGATAGCCGCTGCCCAGGTGCAGCAGCGTCATGGCGGGGTTGCCGCACATGCGGGCGTAGCCGTCGGCCGCGCCGGACACGACGCCTTCGAACAGGCCGAGAATCGAGCGAATCCGAGGTTCGCCGTCGAGGGCGGTAACCGCATGCATCTCCGATGTGCCCGGGTTGGCGAAGCACGCGGTGATCCCGTGGTCGGCCAAGGTCCCAACCAGCGCCTGGGCACCGGTCAAGGGCGCAGAAGATGGCATGACTCCTCCTCCCGGCGTGGCGAGCCACCGCCAAGCGATGATTGTATCGTGACGTAGAGTCAGGTAATGAGGCGTTGGATTGGGGGACAGCGGTGATGGCCAAGAGGCATCGGACAGGGGGAGAACAATGATCGAGGTACCAGTCTGTGTCATCGGCTGTGGGCCGATCGGGCTCACCGGGGCGCTGCTCTTGTCGCGCCACGGCGTGCCGTCGCTGTTGGTGGAGCGGCGAAGCGAGCTCAACAACCACCCCCGGTCCCGCTTCGTCGACACCAACACCATGGAATTGTTCCGCGAGTTCGGCATCGAGAAGGCGGTGGAGGCCACGGGTCTCGGGCCCGACTGGACCGCCTACAACCGGTGGGCCGACAGCCTGGCCGCCGAGCCTTACGCGAACATCCCCAGCCCCACCTTCCTCAGCGTTCCTGGGCCTAACAGCCCGTGCATTCCCGTGATGACGGTGCAGGACGAAGTGGAGGCCGCGTTGATGACCCGGGTTGTCGCCGATCCCATGATCACGGTCCGATTCGACAGCGAGGCCATCGACTTGGCCCAGACCGACGGCGCCACCCAGCTGACCCTGCGCGACACGAACACCGACGAGCGCCAGTCGGTGACGGCGCAGTACACCATCGGCGCCGACGGACCGGGCAGCGGCACGCGTGAGGTGATCGGAACTCATCTTGAGGCCGAGCCGCGGCCGGTGTACTCCCAAGACGTGATCTTCCACGCCGACCTCGATGCCTATGTGGGGGATCGCAAGGGGTCGCTGCTGTACACCACAACCCCCAAGGGCCTGGTGATCTTCCAGGCTCTCGACGGGCGCCGGCGGTGGCGCTGCCAGGTGGTGGTCGGCGACGAGAACCTGATCTCCGAGGAGGCGGTCAGCCACCGCATCCGAGTGGCGCTGGGCACCGAAGACGATGTCGAGTTCTCCATCATCAGCATGCGCATGTGGCAGCCCACTCCGGGCTGCGTGACCCGGTTCTCCTCGGGCCGCATCTTTTTGGCCGGCGACGCCGCGCACGTCTCGGTTCCCACCGGCGGGATGGGCAACAACACAGGGTTCGCCGGCATCCGCAACCTGGCGTGGAAGCTGGCCTACGTGGTGCGGGGCCTGGCCCCCGAGTCGATTCTCGACACCTACGAAGCAGAGCATCGGCCCATTGCGGTCGAGCGGATCGACTGGGGGGTCAGCACTACCGACTACATGACCGCGATGATGGGCGGCCACCGGCGAGGCGAAGATGTCACCGAGCACATCCAGGCCACCCACCAGTACGCCGACTACGACCATCTGCTGCTCGGCTTCGAGATGTCGTCGGAGCTCATAGCCCCCAATGCCGAGCCCGCACCGCCCCTCAACGATCCGACCACCGACTTCACCCCGATAGTGAGATCGGGTCGCCGCGCCCCCCATGTTTGGGTCGACGCCGAAAAAACCGAGTCAGTGCTCGACTGGTTCGGATCGTCCTACGTGCTGCTGCTCGGGTCGCAGAGCTCCCGCCCAGCGTGGGAGACCGCCGTCGCCGAGATGCCGCCCGGCGGCGCGCCGGTTGTCGTGCGCCAGCTCCCGGTCGGCGTTTCTGTCAGCCCGTACCAAACCGATGCGGTGGTCCTCGTACGGCCCGACGGAATCATCGCCTCCCACCACACAGACCCCGGCGGACCACCCGACCTGTCAGAGGTCTCCAAATCCCTGCCGAGCCCCCCCAGCTAATGGCCCCCGCCGAAATCCCCCCAGCCTTGGATGTTGTGGGCGTCTTGGAGAGCCTCGATCTGCTGGGTGGCTTTCCAGGCGAGTCTGCCGGTGTCGAACGC
>JAJDZO010000167.1 GCA_022824605.1 Acidimicrobiia bacterium | reverse complement strand
AGGCCCTCCAGTCGCTGGCCGCGCAGACGTGGACCCGTTTCGCCACGGTGGTGACCGTCCACGCCGACGCAGAGGCCGCTGACAGAGTCGGAGCCGAAGTGGGCAAGGCCTCAGCTTCAGGTGCTGCGCCTGCGGACTGTTCGACCCTGCGCGTTGACGAGGGCGGTACGCGTGCCAGGCCGCTCAACGCCGGGCTTGACTCCGCCGACGGCGACTACGTGTGCTTCCTCGACGACGACGACCTGGCCGAACCGGACTGGCTGACCGTGTTCGCGCGGGGCGCGGCCGAGGCGCCGGTGCAGATCATCCGGGCCCGCACGGCCCGCCAGCCGTGGCTGACGGAGGGCACCGATGAGCCCCGGACTCCGGCCGGGCCGGTGGAGTATGTGTACCCGGCGATGTTCGACCAGCTCGCTCATTTCGCCTATAGCGAGACGCCGATCTGCTCGGTGGCCCTGCCGAGACAAGCGCTTCAGTGTCTTGGGCTGCGATTCGATGAGGATCTGGATGTCTGCGAGGACTGGGACCTGCTCGTTCGGGCGTCACTGGTGCTCGGTGTGCATTGTGTGGACGAGGTGACATCGCTCTATCGCCGCAGCGACAAGAGCAACTCCGAGACCGAAGCCAACCGGCAGGACTGGTACCGCAACAGGGCCCGCGTGATTGAGAAGCTCGCCAGCCAGCCGTTCGTGCTCGACGGCGCCTGCGCCCACCGGCTCGCCGACGCGCACTTCGACTACGGCGGCGGCCCCAGCAAACGCCTAGAGGACATCCGTACTCGAGACCTGCTGGCCGCCCTGCCGGGACGCCTGCGGGCCCGGCTCATCCGGTCTCTGAGGCTGCGGTAGGCCGCCGGAGGGCCGCGGCCAGCAGGAGCACCCAGATGTGGGAGAACCACAGCACGAAGCTCTCGGTGATGTTCTCCAGCAGGATGAAGATCGTCACCGCGGCCCACATCCCTGTGCCGGCCGACGGCCGCAGCCAGAGACCCCGGGCCGCGTTGACCGCGGCGAGCACCGCGATCATCACGAAGGGCACGGTGCCGGCCACTCCCAGGCCGAGCGCGGTCTCGACCAGGCTGTTGTGGGCGCTCCCCCGCTGCAGCAGCACGTTCCCGGCAACCATCTCGGGCACCTCCCAGAAGGCGAAGAACCCGTAGCCGCCCCACGGCCTCTCCAGGACGCGATCCCAGAGGAGACCCCATATCTCCCGCCGCTGCACGAAGGTGGACACGTTCCAGGCGGCCGCGACCACGGCCAACCCCGCGCCAACGGCCACCAACCCCCCGCAAGCCACGACAGACCAGGTTCTCGACGGTGGCCAGCAGTGCGACCGGGATGCGCCGGCCACCAGGCCGAACACCGTGACGAGGGTCAGCGCGGCGACCAGCGCCAAGGCGGCCGTGCGGCTTCCGGCACCAACCAGGGTGGCCAGCGACACCGCCACCAGCACTGGGCCCCAAGCCCTGCGGTACCCCGAAGCCGCCGTCACCCCCGGTACCAGCCAGTACAGCCCGGCGATCACCCCGAGGGCGGCCATCGGCGCCAGCGAGTTGCGGTTGGTGTAAAGGCCGATCCAGTTGCCGTCGCCGTCGGTGCCGATGCCGTGATCCACCACGACCACGGCCAGGCTGCCGACCACGGCCACACTCGCCAGCAGCGCTAGGACAGCCGACAGCTCGTCATCAGTGAGACGTGCCAGCACCATAGCCAGCAGGATCAGACCCAAATAGACGGCCGACCGCCACAGGGTCGCGCCCGGGTACACGCTCCACAGACTTGACCCCACCGCAGCCGCCGAATACCACGCAATCGCCACGAGCGCCGGTCGAGAAAATGACGCGCCCGCCTCGGCCCGGCCAGCCGGATCATCCCCTACAGCGCAATCTGCAACCCCGTCGCTCCGACGCCGGGTGACCCGATAGAGAACGACCGACAAGACCGAAGCCCCCGCAAAGAAGGGCCATATCGCCGGGTCGTTCCAGAGCCCTGGTCTGTCCAGTACGCCGCTCGCGAACCGCAAGATCGGTCCGTTGCTAAGAACAAGCAGCAGTCCCGCACCAGCTACCACATGCCACCAGCGCCGTAGGTGGGTACTGAGTGCGGTTCTCAGATCGGACAATCGAGGAACCTTGATCCGAGGGGTTCGGCGTCGCCGAGCCTCGCGGGATTGCACGGACCGGCTGCGCCCACATCGGTACGGTACCCGACTCGGCGCTACGTCGCCCAGCAGGTCGAACTGTGATTACAGGCCCTGAAAGCTCATGTGGCTTAATGAGAGATCTCGACGAATGGACACCATCTCGACTCTCACCTAGAGTGCTCGGGTCCAGCCACACAGATCGGAGGAGCTTGCAATGTGGAGAATCAGGCGTACGACAACGGCGACGATAGCCACCTTGATGATCGCGGCCGTGGTGGTGGCAGCCCCCGGTGCGGCCGCCCAGCAGGGCCGTTACGCCGATGTGGCCGACGGCGTACACAAGCCGGCCATTGACACGCTCGGCGCCGAGGGCCTGTTCGACCGCACCCTCTGCGAAGGTGGCAACTTCTGTCCGACTGAGCCAATTAGGCGCTCCACCATGGCGG
>JAJDZO010000029.1 GCA_022824605.1 Acidimicrobiia bacterium | reverse complement strand
GAGAGCGGTGGCACGCGGTGAGCGGCCCGACCTCGACGCAAACGGATTCTTCCTCGAGGGTGCGGCTGGGCATCGTCGGGTTGGGCAGCGTGTTCGAGCCCTATGCGACGCTGATCCGGGAGTTGCGTTACGCCGGGCGGGTGGAGGTGGTGGCGGTCTGCGACATCGTGGCCGGCCGTGCCCGCAGAGTTGGTGACTTCCTGCACCAGGACGCCGTGTTCACCAGCGACTACCTCGACGTCGTGCAACGCGACGATGTGGACGCGGTGCTGGTGTTGACCGCTATGCCCTCCCACGGCGAGATCGCCGCCGCAGCGCTCGATGCGGGCAAGCATGTGCTGGTCGAGAAGCCGATGTCGATCCACCTCGACGAGGCCGCCGAACTGGTGGATCAGGCCCGGACCTCGCCGGGCTTGCTGGTGTGTGCCCCCCACGTGGTGCTGAGTCCCACCTACCAGGCATTGTGGAAGCGGGTCGTTGACGACGGCGAGATTGGGACGGTGCTCACCGCGAGAGCCCGGTACGGATGGTCGGGACCGACCTGGGGCCGTTGGTACTACGACACCGGCGGCGGCCCGCTGTTCGATCTAGGGGTCTACAACATCACTTCGCTCACAGGCCTGATGGGCCCGGTGAGACGGGTCACGGCCCTCGCAGGCACGGCCATCGCTCAGCGCGAGGTTGACGGCGAGATGATCGAGGTCAGCGACTTCGACAACTACCAGGTGCTGCTCGACTTCGGCGACGCCCGTTTCGCGGTGGTCACCACCGGATTCACCATGCACGAGTACCGCTCACCTGCCATCGAGCTATACGGCGCCGGTGGCGTGGCCCAGATGTTGGGAGATGACTGGGCCCCCCAGGGATACGAGATCGTGAGAGCCGACTCGGCCGGTTGGACCACTTACGCCGAGGTCGATCCAGCGTGGCCGTGGACCGCGGGGCTCCGTCACCTAGTCGACTGCGTCCTCGGCTCCGAGGAGCTGCTGGTGCGTCCCGAGCACGCCTACCACTGCCTGGAAGTGATGGTCAAGGCGCGGGTGGCTGCGGTGTCGGGGGAGACACAGGCGGTCTCGAGCACGATCGAGCCGGTGCCGTACGATCCCGAAGCCATCTACGTCCAGCGCGGCGGAAAGGTGGGCCACGACTACCGGATCCGCCGCCACCGAGACGAATAGAGCCTCGGGCGATGATGGGTGCAGGCAGTTGCGTTATCGGGGTGGACGGCGGCAACACCAGCACGACCGCGGTGGTGGTAGACGACTCGGGTGCCGTGGTCGGCGTGGGCGACGGCGGCTGCACCGACGTCTATGGGGTGGCTGCGCCCGAGCATGCTCTGGCCGAACTCGACCGGGTCGTGTCGTCCGCCTTGCGTCAAGCCGAGGTGGCTCCGGGCGAGTTGCAGGCGGGTGTCTTCAGCCTGGCCGGAGCCGACTGGCCCGAGGACCACGAGTACCTGCGCGATCATCTGCGCGGCTGGGCGTTCAGCTTCGATCCGGTGGTCGTCAACGATGCGATGGGCGGACTCAGGCTCGGCTCGCCGTCGTGGGAGGGGATCGCGGTGATCTGCGGCACCGGCAACGCGGTTGGTGCTCGTCGCCGCGACGGCACCTGCTTCCACTTGGGTTTCTGGCCTGACACGGTGGGAGCCGCCACCCTCAGCCAGGCGGCCCTCGACGCCGTGCTGCGTCATCATCTGGACCTCGGTCCGCCCACATCGCTCACGGATCGGGCGCTCGGGCTCTATGGTGCGGCCGATCCGATCGAGTTGCAGCACCGGTTCACCGGTCGGGACGGCCTCGGCCGCCCCGACCTCGTGCGGATGAGCCCGGTGCTGCTGGATGAAGCCCACCGCCATGACGCGGTGGCGCTGGAGATCGTGACCGCGGCCGGCCGCGCCATGGGCGGGCAGGCCCGGGCATCGGCAGCGCGGATCGAGCTCGACATGGCCGGCGCCGTCACGGTGCTGGGCGGCGGGCTGTTCCAGCATCCCACCGCGGTGTTGGCCGACGCCGTGATGGAGGAATTGCCCGGTGCGGTGGCCCACCGCACGACGCTGCCGCCCGTCATCGGCGCGGCAATGGCGGCCTACGATCAGATCGGCCACCTGTCCGATCCCGAAGAACTGGACCGGTCGCTGCGGGACTTCAGAGGCCGAGGGAATAGGCGGGACGACTCGGTCCATACGGGCGAGGCCGTGGGCAGCCATGCCGTGGTTCGGGCGGCCCGTGAGCGCAGCGAAGGTGAGCGGTGATGACCCATCGCGGCGCGGCCGGCCCTAACCAGTTCGCGCGCCATCTCCACGTCTCGGCGACTAGCGGCGCGTAGGGTTCATTCCCGGTGGCCGCAACTGCGATGCCCCGGCAACCGGAAGGTGCGAGATGGCACGAATCAAGCTGGCCTACATAGGCGGCGGCTCCACCCGGGCGCCGGGAACCATGGCCAGCTTCGCCCATCAGGGTGAGAACTTCGACGGGTCCGAGGTAGTGCTGATCGACCTGGACGCCCAGCGTCTCTCTCTCACCAAACAGATAGCCCAGCGGCTCCTGGCGGCCCGGGGCCTGGACATCTCGATAGAGGCCACCACCGACCGTGTTGGTGGGCTCGACAGCTGCGACGCGGTGCTCACAAGTTACCGGCCCGGCGGCTTCGAGGCCCGGGTCCTCGACGAACGCATCCCGCTGTCGCACAACGTCATCGGTCAGGAGACGCAGGGACCGGGCGGCTTCTTCATGGCGCTGCGATCCATCGCGGCGATGCAGGACATCCTGGCCGACGTTGAGCGGGCCTGTCCCGGAGCGACCATCTTCAACTACACCAATCCGGTGAACATCGTGTCGCAGGCGGTCTCCGACAACTCCGACGCCAACATCGTGTCGCTGTGTGAGGGTCCGATCGTCTATCCCCGGATGCTGGCCGAGGCGGTCGGCCTCGACCCCGACCGGCTCGATGTGGCCAGCGTCGGCCTCAACCA
>JAJDZO010000162.1 GCA_022824605.1 Acidimicrobiia bacterium | reverse complement strand
CGACCGTGCGCAGGCCCAGATCCTGGGGCTTCGGCCCCGACTGGCTCACGGCGTGCTGCTGGTGCTGTTGGCCATCTCGATCATCGCCTCGTTCGAGACGGTCGGGAACCTGCTGGTGTTCGCCTTCCTGATCGCTCCGCCCGCCACCGCGGTGCTGCTGGTGCGCGGGGTGCCGCGAATCATGGTCGCCGCGACTGCGGTCGGGTCCGTGGCCACGGTGTTCGGTCTGCTGGCCAGTTACCACTACCGAACCGCGGCGGGTGCCACCATGGCACTGGCCACCGTGGTGTTATTCCTGGCAGTGCTCACCGTCAAGGTGGCCGTGCGGGCGATCCGCACCCACGGCCGGAATTCTCTCGCCGTAGCCGGCACCTGACTGAACCTCCCGGCGCCCGGAGGATCGGCGAGGGCGCCGCGGGGCGCGACTTCGCGCCGGCAGCCGAAGCCTGATTGGACTCGCCGAGACCTCGGTCTACCCGGCGGGGTCGGCTAGGGCGTCAATGGCGATCTCGCGGCCGACGGTGCGGGCCGCAGCCGAGATCTTGATGCGCTGGGCGTCGAAGCCCTCGCCGCGGGTGGCGTCGAGCGCCAGCCGTGAGGTCGTGCCCAGCTTGTCGGCTGACGGATCGAGGGCGCTGCCCGGCAGCCCGTCGACCACCATCATGTCGCGGCCGGGCTGGAAGTGGGTGGCCAGAGCCCACAGCACTTCGGAGTCGCTGGTCACGTCCACATCGGCGTCGACCGCCACGACGGTCTTCAGGTACGGGTCCCAGCCGAGCAGTCCGAGCAGCGCTTGGCGGGCCTCGCCCGGCCGGCGCTGGTCGACCGCCACATAGCAGTGGAAATGGGTCCCCGACTGGGGATAGTGCACGGCCACCACCGAACCGAAGCGGTCTTTGAGCTTGGCGATCATCTCCGCCTCGCGGGGCACCCGCCCGAGGTTGAGGTGCTCGTGCGAGTTCCCGCCCACCACATCGAGCCAGACCGCGCCGCTGCGCTGCATCACCGTGCACACGTCGATGCGGTTGCGGGTGGAACGGTCCGAGGAGTAGCCGGAGAACTCGCCGAACGGGCCTTCGTCCTCGTCAGCGGCGGGGTCGATCTCGCCCTCGAGCACCACCTCGGCGCTAGCTGGCACGCGTAGGCCGTGGGTGGGTGTGCGCACCACCTCGAGGGGCTCGCCCAGCAGGCCGCCCGCGATCTCTCGCTCGTCCACACCGAAACCCACCCGAGCCGATGCGGCCAGCATGAACAGCGGGTGGGCGCCGATCACCATGGCCACCGGAAGCCGTCGGCCGCCGGCCGCCGCGTCCTGCAACAGGCGCCACAGGTCGCCTCGGGAGTGCAGGCTTGTGCCCAGCGAGGTCGCAGATGCCACCACCGAGCGGTGGTAGCTGAGGTTGCCGCGGCCGGTGTCGGAGTCTTCGGCCACCACGATCCCGCTGGTGATGTATGGGCCGAGGTCTGTGGCGAAGTGGGTCAGCAGCGGCAGGCTCCGCAGATCGACGCGGTCGCCGGTATCGACCCGGTCACCGACGGGACCGTCGTCCACCTCCGACATCGGCATCGCGGCAGCGGCCCGCCGCTGGTAGGTCTCGTGAAGCTCGCCCGGCTCCGCCCCCAGCATCCGCTCGATGCGAGGCCGTGATGCGAAGAGGTTGGTGACCACTTCCCGGTCGGCGCCTGCGACACGGGGGAAGCGCAGCAGCGGATGCTGTCCCCGCTCGGCCAGCTCCCACACCGCCGCGCTGATGTCCTGATCCAGCGAGACCTCACGATCGACGGTGCAGACGTCGTGGGGGTGAGCGGCCTCGTAGTCGCGAAGGAAGTCCTGGAGGCCCTGGCCGGTCACAGCAACGGAGCGCTCGGCGGTCAGTCGATGGGGGTGCCGTAGCTGCGCTCGGCGAGCTGCTGCTTGGCGTCTTCGACGGTGGCGGGAGGGGCCGTGGGGGTGATGCCGACCAGCCGGGCGATGTTGTTGCCCATGTAGTCCTCGAGCTGGTCCTCGGTGGCGTTGATGCCCTGCGGCGCGTCGTGGCACAGCACCTCGAGGTGGGTCAGCCACATGCCGGGGTCGTTGGGGGGCGAGTCGGTGCCGAACACGAGGCGGTCCCTCGGCATCTCCTTGGCGAACTCGACGATGCGCGACTGCAGCAGCCACCCGGACTCGCCGTAGACGTTGGGCGAGTCCATGATCATCCAGAACGCCTCGAAGCAGTACACGCCGCCGGTCTGCACCCCGAAGTGCCCGATCACGAAGTCGACGTTCGTGAACTCGCGGATGATGGGATAGAACTGCGTCGGGATCGAATACGGCCCGTCGCCGGTGTGGATCAGCACCACCACACCCAGCTCGTCGCATTTGCGCATGGCCGGCCGCAACCAGTCCAGGGCACGGTCGGGGCGGTAGGCGTGCATGTTGGCGTGCAGCTTCAGCATCTTGAAGCCGTACTCCTTGACGTGGAACTCCAACTCGGCGGCGCCGTTCTCGGGCCCGAAGCGCGGGTTGAAGTTGAAGTTCCCGATGAAGCGGTCGGGATAGCGCTGGGTGAGCTCGGCCACATAGGCCATGTAGTCGCGGATGCCGTCACGGCCCGAGCGTCCGCCGTCGCGCCAGGCCGTGTTGCCCGGTGGCGGCTGGATGAAGCCCATGTCGATGCGGCGCGGCTTGCCGTTGATCCAGTACGGGCCGTCCATCATCTCGAGCATGCGCTCACCGGTGAAGGGCTCGCCGGTGTGGCGCCAGGCCTCGTCGACGATGTTGGTGGGGTGGAGGTGGGTGTCGATGATCATGGCGATGGCTCCTTGTCTCGCTGAACATGTATCGGCCTGGTCGTCATCGCGCCAGTGCCTCTTGTGGCAGGGGCGCGACGCAGCGCTCGAAGCGTTCGGTCAGCGCCTCTGAATCCAGATTCTTGCCGATGAAGACGGCCCGGCTGTCGCGGTGCGTCCCCTCCCAGCGGTCGAGGTCGTGGATCTCGAAGATCCGGTGCACACCCTGCAACGCCACCCGCCGGTCGTTGCCGGCCACGGCCAGCACGCCTTTCCAGCGCAGCAGATCGTCGCCGTAGTCTGCGGCGATCGCGGCGGCGGCCTCCTGGAGCCGTTCGGGGTCGAGTTGTCCCGCGACTCTCACCGCGCAGGTCTCGATGTCGGGATCGTGGCTGTGTACGAAGTGGTCCTCCAGGAACGCCGGATCGCTGGCGGCCCGTTGCGATGCGTCGAAGGCGGAGACGCCCAGGATGGCGTCGAGGTTGACCTCGGCGTAGCTCGACCGGTCGATCTCCGAGCGCTGGTTGAACCTGCGGATGCGGCTCTCGATCCGCTCGAGGGTCTCGGTGTCGACCAGATCGACCTTGTTCACGATGATGCGGTCGGCGCTCACGATCTGGTCGACCGCCTGGCTGTTGATACCGTCGTAGCGGACGTCGTCGAGGTGCTGCTCGATGTGCTTGGAGTCGATCAGGGTGACGATTGCGTCGAGCGTCACCTCGTCGAGCACCTCGTCGTCCACGAAGAACGCCTGCGCCACGGGCATGGGATCGGCCAGTCCGCTGGTCTCGACGAGTATGTAGTCGATGCGGTCGCTGCGGCCCATCAGCTTGCGGATCACTTCCAGCAGGTCGCCTCGGACCGACGCGACGCAGCAGATGCAGCCGTTGACCATCTCGTAGATCTCCTCCTCGGAGGAGACCACCAGCTCGGAGTCGATGCTGATCTCGCCGAACTCGTTCTCGATGATGGCGATGCGCTTGCCGTGGTTCTCGCGCAGTATGTAGTTGAGCAGGGTGGTCTTGCCCGACCCGAGGAAGCCGGTGAGGATGGTGACCGGCAGCTTGGCGTCGCGCTCGAGGGTCGCGGTCGGAGGTGTCTGATTGTCGGCAGACATCGCCGCGGCTAGCGGCCCTCGTCGGGAGGCCAGTCCTGGACTTCCTGGTCGATCCGGTTCCAGAACGCTTGACGCACGGCTCGGCGGAGACGGTCCTGGCCTCGCAGGCTTCCCCCGATCACGTTCTCGACTGCGTAGAGCAGGTCGCCGTCGATCGATTCGGGGATCCGGGGCCGCTGGTCGAGCAGGCCGTCGAACTCGTCGTCGCTGGCCCGGTAGAGCCAACTCTCGGCGAACTCGGCCGCGGCCACCGCCACCGAGTCGACCGGGTCGTAGGTGTCGGAGGCGGCGTCGTCGGGAGCGCGGCGGCGCCGGATGAACCTCGACAGGTCGTCCTTGGTCAACTTGATGACCTCGTCGGCTTCGGCGGTCAGTCCGGTCGGCGGGTCGTTGCCGTCGTGACGTGCTCCGATGCTGATCAGGGTCACCCGCAGGCCCTGGTCCTGGGCCTCCATCACGCAGTCGAGCAGGTCCTCGTCGGCTGTCAGCAGGAAGGCGTCGCAGATGGCCCGCTGGGTCGCCAGCGTGGACAGATCGCGCTTGATGGCGGCGCCGACCGCCGACTGCGAACCTCCGGCGGCACTGGTCTGGAGTCGCAGCTTCATGTTCGGCAGCGTCGCCATGAGTTGCTGCGCGGGGGTGCCCACACCGTCGCCGGAGGTGTCGTACCAGTAGGTCCGCAGCGGCTGGAGGTCGCAGACATTGCCGGCGAGGCCGGTGAGGAAGTCGTTGGCGCCGAGTCCGTACAGGAGGATCTCCTGGCGGTCGGGGCTGTTGCAGCACAGCATCCCGCCCTCTGTGTAGAGGTATTCGGCATCCACGAAGATTGCGTAGCGGTCCATGGCGGAGCCACCCCTGCCTCAGTGCAACGTCCAGCCGGACCCCGACCCGGCGGACCGGAATCCAATAGGTTTCAGCGACCTTAGCCGCGTGCATGGATGAACCCTGCATCCAGCGTCGTACGCCCCCTGGGACTCGAACCCAGAACCTGCGGATTAAGAGTCCGTTGCTCTGCCAAATTGAGCTAGAGGCGCTTGTGCGAGCGGCAATGATAGCGGGGGTGACCGAGGGGAGTCGAACCCCCGACCTCCGGGACCACAACCCGGCGCTCTAACCGACTGAGCTACGGCCACCACGACCGCCGAGGCGGGCGACCCACGAGTCTACCGCTCGGTAGCATTGTGCCGCCCCCGTAGCTCAAACGGATAGAGCAGAGGGTTTCTACCCCTCAGGTTGCGGGTTCGAGTCCTGTCGGGGGTGCGTTCTGTCCTGGGGGTGGCAACACCGAGAGTCCCTGCCCGCTGACTTCAATCGCTAAGGCGGGTTCTGAGAGGCGCCTAGACCCGCTTCTGCGCGCACCAGTTGGCGCAATAGGATATGTTTGGAGCATGTCCAGATCGTCCAGGATGCGACCGGGGGAGGTGCGCAAACTCCTCCTTGGTGAGGGCAGGTGCTTCGCGTCCCGGGAGCGACTGTGTGCCATGCTCGGCGTCGCGGCCGAGTCACTACCGAGTTCGTTGCGGCGGGCCGTCGCCCGGGGGGACTTTGTGAGGGTCTGCCGCGGGGGTTGGGTGGCCCGCGACGATGTCTGCAAGAGCATGCAGCGCCCGCTGCCAGATCTGGAGGTGTATGTCGACGACATGATGCGTCACCTCGGGCATGGCTACTATCTGGGATTCAACGCGGCCGCGGCCGTGCATGGGGCGGTGCGCCGCGGCTTCTCGAACACGGTGGTCGTCACCTCCGCACGGACCGTTCATCGCATTGCTGCGCGCCGCCGACAGAGCGACACCATGGTTGTCACCTACATGCACAGCGTGGACCCCCACCGCCGCGGCTTCGACCGGCGGCGGCTGCCCGATGGCTTCTATCCGCCCGAGACGTTCGTGAACTACTCGACTCCCGAGGTCACCCTCCTGGACATGGTGAGGACTCCGGCGCAGGCTGGCGGGCTCGACCAGGTCGCGACGGTCGCCCTCGACCTGGTGGAGTGCGCCCGGCTTGACCTCGAGGCGCTAGCGGCCCAGGCGCTCACCTACCCCGAGACCGTGCGCCAGCGCGCCGGGCACATTCTTGACGCTGTGTCCGGGGTTGCTGGCGGCGGTTTGGACACCGACCGGTTGGCTGCAACGATCAGCCCGAGGGCGGCCGTCACGCCGCTGATGCCCGGCGTGGACCGGTTCTTTCCGCCCGAGCGCGACCACAGCCCTGTGGTCTTGGACGCACGCTGGCGGGTGCGGGTGAACACATTTTTGGATCCCGACACATGATCACCCCACCTGACGCCACCGCGTGGCGAATGGCCAGTCCGGTCGCGCTGAACGTGGCGCAGGCCGAGCAGGAGATGCTTCTGCGGCGCCTGATCATCGAACTCGGCAGTGATCCGCTTCTCAACAGCACCGTCGTCTGTTCGGGCGGCACGACGCTGCACCAAGTACTGCTCCCGGCGCCGAGGCGCTACTCCGAGGATCTCGACTTGTTGTTGTCGAACGACACTCCAGTGCTCAAACCGTTGTGTGACCGCTGGCACGAGGCCATCGCGCCGAACCTCGGAGCGAGCGTGAAAATCGACACACGGGGCGAGTTCGTCAAGTTCCGCCTGACGATTCCCAGCCAGTTGCAATCAATGGTCGTCATCAAGGCCGAGCTGGCCCGCAGGTCCCACCACGTACGGGCGGCCGCCTCAGCCCAATCGCATACCGTCGCGATGTCCTCTGGGTGGTTCTCGGGTTCCGCCTCGGTCGCCTGTGTGGATCCGGTGACCCTCGCGGCATCCAAGGTTGCGGCCATCCGCGGCCGCAACAAGCCACGCGATCTGTCCGACCTGCTCGATATGAAGGTGATCCTGGGCCTCTCCGACACAGCGGTTGCGTTGCGGTTCGTCAGCTTGTTCCGGATCCCGCAGTGGACTGCGGGCAAAGCGCGCCGAGTGGTCTCTGAGTTCCATGCCACCGCCAGGTTCCAGCAGTCCCTACAGCAGGAGATCGTCAACGGCTTCATCCCCAGCGGGTTCAGCCTTCAGCAAGCGCAGAACGTCTATCTCGGGATCGTGAACGAGGTTGAGAAGGCCCTCAAGGCCCGAGAAGCCACCGCCAAGACCGATTGACCGGCGACAGCACAGTTGAGTGGCCGAATCGTGACTACTCAGAACAAGCCATCAGGGTTGGCGGCCACCGCGAAGCCGTCGGGCTCATCGCACTTCGGAGTCGGATAGTCGGATGGGCCATAATGTTCGCCGCCGTGTCGGGCCCCAGGGTCAGGCACGAGCTTCGCCAACCCTTGTGGAGCCACCCGTGACCTACTCCGCCTCCAGCGCAGCCACAGGGTCGTCCGCATCGTGGACGACCTCAACCGTTCGTGCCGGTGAGCCTTAACGCACAGGAAGACGATCTCAGCCGGTCGTTCGTTGCGATCGACTTCGAGACCGCCACCAGCGAACGCAACTCGGCGTGCGCGGTCGGTGCCGTTCTGTTCGAGAAGGGGGCGCCGACGGAGAGACTGAGCCTGCTGATCCGGCCCCCGGGAAACCGCTATGACGGCTTCAACTCGATGATTCACGGCATCGGCCCCCGTGATACCCGACGTTCCCCCGCGTTGCCTGAGGTGTGGGAGCAGGTCGCGCCGATGCTTGACGGACGCTTGGTCATCGCCCACAACACCGCCTTCGACCTCTCTGTGCTTCGACGAAGCGCCGAGCATTACGGCTATCATCCAGAGCCGTTCCCGTTCGCATGCACCTACCGCGTCGCTCGCTCGGCGATGCCCGATGCAGCGTCGTGGTCGCTTGATGTGCTCGCCGAGGACTTCGGTATTCCCTTGTCGCATCATGATCCGCTGTCAGACGCCTCCGCCGCGGGTCTGCTGTGGATGGCACTGCCGGAGCGGTTCAGTACCACGCACTCGGACTTGCTCTCTTCGCTCGGGTATCGCCTCGGTTATTGCAGCCTGGACGGATACAAGCCGTTCTCCAACGCGGTCGCCTCGTCGTCAGAGCCGTCGAAGTCGTCGAAGTCGTTCAGCGCTAAGGACCTCTCACCGAACAGCGAACCTGACCCGCAAGGTCCGCTGTTCTCCAAGAGGATCGTGTTTACGGGGACCCTCGAGTCCATGCCGCGTCGCGAAGCGTTTCAGGCAGCGGTCGACGCAGGGGCCAAGCCGTCACAGTCGGTGAGCAAGCGCACCGACTACCTCGTGCTGGGAGTGACCGATCTGCGCAGGGTGGGTGAGACAGGCCGCAGCAGCAAGCATCGTATGGCCCTCGCTCTCGCCGCTGAAGGCAGCCCCGTCGAGATCATCGACGAGGATCAGTTCATCTGCCTGCTCGCGGAGGTGCCGATCAGCACCGGGCCTCCCACGATCGCTCCTCAATCATCGGCTGCAACTAGCTCCGATACCCATGCGTCGGGTGGTCTCGGCAGCGGCCGCAGTGTCTCGGAGTCCCATGGCCGCAGGTTCGCCGCTCCGTCCATCCGTCAACCCATCCGTCGTCCTCGATTACGTGCAGACGGACCCGGTCTGCCGCTGAAGCAACACGGCGTGGGCCTACTCGGGCAACTCGTCGGCCGCCTAGGCTCGCTACGCACGCCGCTAGCGACCACCCCTCCGGCCCTCAATTGCTCGAAGTGTTCCGGGACGCATGACCCGATCCCCGAAGAACTGGTCATGTATGACCCCCCACACGAGTGGTGCCCGATCATTAAAGACCACAAGAGGAACGGCCGCTACGACGAAGCGCTGATCATCCTTGAGGGCTGCATGCGGGTCGAGGAGGCCCATAGCGGTGGAGTGACCCCGGGATACTACGAAGACGCCGCGATCATCCACCGCAAACGCCGCGACCGTGACGCCGAACTAGCCGTGCTCCGCCGCTACGCCGCTCAGCAGCGTGCCCCAGGCGCGACACATACAAGGTTGCTCGTACGACTTGCCAAACTCGAAGCGTCCGACATCTCGACGTAGAGCTCGCGGCTCTTCCACCTGGGTACGCATCTCTTCGCTCAACAGCAAGTTGCCAGAGGGGTCACCGCGGCCGCACCCGAAAGGGGGGCGGCGGCTATGCGGGGTCGGGGGCGTCCCGCAGAGCAGCGCGGTGGGAATTGGGATAGAGCAGCGGTGTCATCGACTTCGCTGTCTGCCCGAACCTGCCTCTTGGCGGGGCGTTTGATGGTGTGGTTTTCACCCTTAGAGGCCGCGCGGGTAGGTGAACCATCCACCGGTCGCCGGGTCTTCCCGAGTGGATTTTCGGGCGCTTCGCGTAAGCGTGGGATGAGGGGTTGCTGGCATCGGTTGGGGTGATTGTGTCACGAGGAGGCCGCGGGCTTGGAAGTTGGTGGGGTTGGTGAAGCCGTGGGCGGTGCGGCGGAGGACTTGCAGCAGGTTGTTGATGCCCTCGATTCTGGCGTTGGGTGGCCGGTTGGTGTGGTGTGAGGCGAGGATCTCGTCGGGCCAGGCGATGATGGTGCCGCACCCGCATAACATCGCAAGCCATCGGGGCCCTCCTGGATCGTTGATGACGTCAATCACCGATCCCAGCAGGGCCTCGACCCCTACTCAGGGACCCTCAACCACCCCGCTCCCCACGAATTCGCGAAGGCTCAATTTGCAGCTTGTTGTGATGATCAGATCATGTTTGTCGTACCCCTTCATTAAGTTACGGGTATGGAACTCGTGGCTGATCCGGGCGGCTCGCACTGTGCTGCGGTGGACTTTGACGCCGATGTGGGCGAGTTCAGCGACGCGGAACTTGTTGAGGAGTTGGGTCGGGTGGGGGTGCTGCGCGCCCAGGCCGAG
>JAJDZO010000243.1 GCA_022824605.1 Acidimicrobiia bacterium | reverse complement strand
TGGAGCCGCCGAGCCTTAACCCCAACCGCCGGCCACCCCACCTGTAACGCAGCTACCGGAGCCAACGCGTCAAGCATGTACCGGGACAGCACACACGCTTTCCGGGACCGCATATTAGAAAATCCATTAGAAGATCGGCCTTGGCGCGGTGAAGCCCAAGCCGGAGCGGGTGCTCTGACCTGGGCTTTTTGGTGGCGGGGGTAGGAATTGAACCTACGACCTTCGGGTTATGAGCCCGACGAGCTACCAGACTGCTCCACCCCGCAGCCCAACTCTACCGGCGGCCCGTGGAGGCGCGCAACGCCTCGGGGCCCTCGACGCGACGCTACTTCGGGGGTAGGCGGATGCCGGCGTCGACCCTTATGGTCTCGCCGTTCATGTAGTCGTTGGTGAGCAGTTCCATCACCATCGAGGCCAGCTCGTCGGCGGTGCCGAGGCGCTTGGGGAACAGCACGCCTTCGGCCAGGCGAGCCTTGAACTGCTCGGCATCCGGGCCGGTGCCGTAGATGGGGGTGTCGATCAGGCCGGGCGCGATGGTGTTGACCCGCACACCCAGCGGCACGAGATCCCTCGCGATGGGCAGGGTCATGCCCACTACCCCGCCCTTGGACGCCGAGTACGCGTTCTGGCCGATCTGGCCGTCGAAGGCGGCCACCGACGCCATGTTCACGATCGCCCCCCGCTGGCCGTCGGCGTCGACCGGCTCGGTGAGGGCCATGGCGGCCGCCGCCAGCCGGATGCAGTTGAACGTGCCGATCAGGTTGGTGGCCACCACCCGCTCGAAGCTCTCCAACGGCATCGGCCGGCCGTGACGATCCACCGTGCGCACCGCCGAGGCGATCCCCGCCGAATTGACCAGCACCCGCAGCGGGCCCAACTCACCGACGGCCTCCACCGCAGCCTGCACCGGGACCTCCTCGGCCACATCGCCCTCGACGAACAGCCCGCCTACCTCTGCGGCCGCCTCGGCGCCCTTGGCTGCCTGGATGTCGACAATCACGCAATGGGCGCCCAGCCGGGACAGTTGCCGCGCGCAGGCACGCCCGATCCCCGAAGCTCCCCCGGTGACGATGGCCGCAGCCCCTGCCAGTTCCATGTGGATCCCCTTTGCTCAGCGCCGGACTCGCACAACCTAGAGGTCGAACCAGCGGCCCGCGGTTCTCATGCTCGCCGCAGACATGATCCAAGCTCATTCATCAACAAACGGGTCAGTCGGCTAGGACGCTGACCACGTCGTCCAGCACGGGCAGGCTGTTGGGTGGGCCTAGCACGGTTATCTGGTCGTCGGCTGCCAGCACCAGGTCGGAATCAGCCCTCAGCACCCGGCCCTCGCGGCTGACCGCCTCCAGGAAGAAGCCCGCATCGATGGTGAGCGCGTCCACCCGACGGCCGATCAACGCCGACGTGGACAGCTCCGGCATCAGCGGGTACTGGCCGATCGACAGATCCGGGAGCAGGGCCTCCTTCACCTCGGCCTCGTACGCGGCCTCGGCCACCGCCTCGGCCCGGTCCGAATGCAGGTAGGCGGCCAGCTCGCCTGCCAGTCGAAGCACCCGGCCCGGCTCGGCGCTGCACCCGGCCAGGAAGAACAGGGCCTTCACCCGCTCGTCGCGGCCGCCCCAGGCCGCGGGGATGCGGATACCGCCCGCGGCCCGCACTATCACCAGATAGTCGTCGTCGGTGTCGAAGAAGGCCACCGGCGTCGCGGTGGGATGCAGCTCAGAGGGCTGGATCCAAAGCGAGCCCGATTCCAGGAACCGGTCGGTCACCGTGGCCACGTCCACCTTCGTCTGGGCCGACAGCACCTCCGAGGCCCGTACCGCGGCCTCGTTGATGTCCTCGCCCTCGGGAATGCTCACCACCGCGGCCCGGGCGATGAGCCCCGGGTACTCGTCGCCGACCCGCACGCCGTGGCTCTGCACCGCCGCGCTCAGCTCGCGGTCCAGGCCCCGGTCGACCAGCCGCCCCCAGCGCTCGAACACATGGTAGATGGCCCCTCCGTGCATCGACCGGGTGCGCCCGTAGAACACGTACCACGCCACCCCCAGCACCACCGACGCCCCGGTGAGCAGCAGCGCCACCGCGCCCAGCTCGACTATCAGGTACAGGTCGATGGCGATCCCGGCCAGCTGCAGGTAGGGGAACAGCGGGGCGGTGAAACCCGGCGCGTACGAGGCGATCCGCGACGCCCGCAGCACCAGCACCGCCGAGTTCACCAGCGCCAAAGTCAGCAGCACGAAGGCGCTGGCCACCTTGGCGATAGCGGCCACATCCAACGCCAGCACCACCACCGCCATCCCCGCGCCGGTCACCGCCACGCCCCACGCCGGGGTGTTGAACCGGTTGAGCCGACCGAGCCTCTCACCCACCAGCCGGTCGCGGCTCATGGCCAGCGGGTAGCGGGCAGCGGCCAGGATCCCGGCGTTGGTGGCCGACGAGAACGCGGCCAGCGCGGCCACCACCACCAGCACCGCGCCCGCGGCGGGCATCACGTCCTGCGCGGCGGAGTAGATCGGAGCCAGGTCGTCGTACAGCACCGACGGCGGCACCACCGCCACCGCCACCAGCACCCCGAGGGTGTACAGCGCAGTGCTCACCAGCAGCGACAGTCCCATCCCCAGCGGGATGTTGCGGGACGGATCGTTGATCTCCTCAGCCGCGCTGGCCACTTTGGTCAGCCCGCCGTACGACACGAACACCAGCCCGACCACGCTGATCAACCCGCTGGTGCCGTCGGCGAAGAACGGCTCCAGGCTGCCGCCGTCCCCGCCGAGATTCGGCAGACCCGCCACGATGAACCAGCCCATCACCGCCAGCACAAGACCGACCAGCAGCATCTGCACCCCCGCGCTGGCCTTGGTGCCCAGGATGTTGATGACGGTGAAACCGGCGATGAGCGCCACCGCCAGCGGTTTGGCCGGCACATCGAGGACGAGGTTGAGGTAAGCGCTCATGCCGACCAGGGCGAAGGCGTCCTTGAGCACCAGCGACAGCCAGGTGGCCATGCCTGAGAAGGTTCCGACTGCCGGACCGTAGGCCCGCACCAGGAAGTAGTAGGCGCCCCCGGCCCGGGGCATGGCGGTGGACAACTCGGCCACGCTCAACATGGCGGGCACGGCCACCACGCCGGCGAGGGCGTAGGCCAGCACCGCGCTGGGTCCGGCGTCGGCTGCGGCCAGCCCCGGCAGCAGGAACAGCCCCGACGACAGCATCGCGCCGGTGCTCAGGACGAAGACATGGCGAAGCCCAAGCGAGCGAGACAGCCCAGCAGGGGGGCCGGCCGCACCGCGCTCGTTCACGTACCTCTCGCGCGCCGGGCCATCCCCAAAACTAACCCGGCCCGCTCCCCAAGCTCAACACCGCAACGGCGGATCGACGCAGAGTGTGATGCCGACGCTCGGCTTGCACGGGCCGATCCGTCGTTGGCCGCTCCGACCGGCTAGTTGCACGGGCCGACCCGTCGTTGGCCGCGCCGACCGGCTTGCAGGGGCCGATCCGTCGTTGGCCGCGCTGATCGGCTAGTTGTCGACTTGCTGTAGCAACTGGTCGAGGATCTCGTCCTGGCGGCGGCGCAGATCGGCCAACTCGTCCATGAGCTGCTCGGTCTCGGCGGGGGTCAGCTCGCCGACGGCGGGCGTCTCCGCTACAGAGGGCGTTTCAGCCTCGTCGGATGAGTCTTCGGGTTCCTCCTCGGGGGCGTCGCCGTCGGTCCTGATCGGCGGCAGCACCACGCCGCTGAGGTCGGAGCCCGGATACAGATCCTCGAGCGCCTCACCCAGTGTCTTGCCGAGCGCGGTGCGGTTGCCCACCGAGGCGATCACTCCCGCGAGCAGCGGGATCTGGGTTCCCTGAGCACGCACGTACATGGGTCGAACGTACAGCACCGAGTCCTCAACGGGCAGCAGCAGCATGTCGCCGAAGTCGACCTGTGAGCCCTGATCGTTGAGCAGGGTCAGTTCTCGGCTGATGTCGGGGTTGGTGGAGATGTTGGACGCCACGATGGCCGGCCCCGGCGCCAGCAGGTTCGACATCTCATAGGACACCAGGCGCGACGTCCCATCGGAGCGGGTCTCGCCCACCATGAAGGCAGTCAGCTCCTTGCGGCTGTCGTCGTCGGAGACCGGCACGAACGAGCGCAGCGCCACATACGACGCCTCCTCCTCGCCGGGCAACTGGATCAGCGAGTAGTAGGCCGGCACCCGACGCTCCCGCCTGGTCAGCAGGCCACTCTCGCCGACGACAGCCTCGGCGGTGCCGCCGGCCTGAACGCTGCGGCCGGGATCCTGGGCCACCGCCCAGCGCTCGGTGCCGATGATCAGAGCCTCGGGCTCCGACACCTGATAGGAGGCCCACATGTTGGTCTGCACGGTGAACAGGTCGGTCGGGAAGCGCAGATGCGAACGCAGGCCGTCGGGCATCTCGGAGAAGTCGGTGAAGAGGTCGGGGAAGGCCGACTGCCACGCAGCCACGATCGGATCGGCGATCGGCATCACATACAGCGTCACGTCGCCGTCGTAGGAGTCGACGACAGCCTTGACCGAGTTGCGGATGTAGTTGGCGCCGACGCCGGCGAGTTCGGCGTCGGGGGCGAGGCCGCTGGTGTCGGCGCTCTGGGAGTAGGGGTAGCGGTCGGTGGTGGTGTAGCCATCGAGCACGTAATGGACGCGACCGTCGAACACCACCGGGTAAACGTCGGAGTCGAACTCCAGGAAAGGGGCCACGTTCTTCACCCGGTCGCGGGCGTCACGGATGTAGATGATGCTGGTGTCACCGTCGACGAAGTTGGAGATCAGCGGATCGAGCTGGCCGAACCGCAGAGCGAAGGCGGACTGGCGCATGAACGAACCCATCCCGACGCCGCCGTCACCGGTGTAGCGGAAGCGCTCCTCACGCCCCTGGCCGTCCACATAGTCGACCTCGTCGCGGGTGGCCCCCACCAGCGAGTAACCCTCGAGGTTCTCACCGACATAGATCTGGGGCTCGTCGAGTTCCAAGGCGATGCCCGGATCGACCTCGACGGGCAGGCCGCCGGCGATGAACACCGGACTGCCACGCACGTCGGTGACGTTGGCCCCGGCGATCGCGATCCCGTAGCCGTGAGTGATGGCAACATGCTGACGCTCCCACGACCCCAGTTCGCTCAGATTCAGCTCGCGGGCAGCCAGCACCACCTGGGTCAGTTCGCCGTCGACCTCGTAACGGTCGACGTCGAGCACGGAGGAGAAGCGGTAGAAGTCGCGCTCACCCTGGTCCTTCTCGAAGGTGTCGGTCAGCGTGACCGGGTCGAGGATCCGGGCGTTTCGGACCGTCTCCGACGCGGCTCGAAGCTGGGCGGGGGTGGGGTTCTCGCGGTAGTCGAACACTTCGAGAGCGACGTCGGTGTCGGGCACCAGCGAATAGGCGGTCCGGGTGGCCGCGATGTTGTCGGCGGTGTAGACGGACTCGCGGGCGGTGGTGTTGGGATCGACCTGGAAGCGCTGCACGAACGCGGGATACAGGTTGCCCATCACCAGCGAGGTGAAAGCCCACAGACCCACGGCCAGCACGGGCAGCACCCAGCCCCGGCGGCGCAAGTTCACCACCAGCAGCACCGCGGCGAACAGCGAGATCAACAGCAGCAGGTTGAAGGCGGGCAGTTTGGCGTTGACGTCGGTGTAGAGGGCGCCGTCGACCACGCCGCGTTCCGACACGGTGAGTTCGTAGCGTGAGAGCCAGTAGTCGGCCGCCTTCACCAGAGCCAGCACGGCCAGGATCGCCGAAAGGTGCACCTTCACGGCGGGCTGCACTCTGGGCGTGCCCCGTGGGACCTGGCCTCTGATGCCGCCGTTGATGTAGTGGGCGACGGCGATCACCACGAGGATGATCATGAAGGCGGCGAAGGCCCAGTTCACGAGGAAGCTCAGGAACGGGAGCCGGAACACGTAGAACCCGATATCGGTGTCGAACAGCGGATCGAGGGTCCCGAAGTTCTTGCGGTTGATGAACAGCAGCCACTCCTGCCACTGGCTCGACACCCCGGAAGCGGCCAGCAGCGAGAACACCACCGACACGATCAAGCGGACCAGCCCGGTGCGTCTCGACAGGATGTCTTGGAAGCGGCTGAGCATCTCTTCTTCGGGCCCGGGCGGGCGCTCGTCGGGCGCCAGGCGGTCGACTATCAGCAGGTTGATCCACATCAACACGAAGAAGACGGCTGCGAAGACCGCGAACAGCGCGATCCGGGTGAGCAGCACACGGCCCCACACGTCGGTGCGGCCCAGCGAGTCGAACCACAGGTAGTCGGTGTAGAAGCGGGCGATGCCGCGCAGCGACAGCATCACGACCAGCAGACCGCCGGCAATCAGGACGGCTACGACTCGAGTTCTCCTAGAGCCGAATCGGGGTCGGCCGCCGGAGGGGGAGGGAGAGACAGTGCGCACGACGCGTCACGCTATCGGCTCAGGCCAGCCTGCGGAGAAGGCGGCTTCGGCCGCGGAGTCCGCCCGCCGCGCCCGCGACTCGCGATAGACCGAACGCACCACGGAGCTGAGCTCGTCGGCGTCCTCGGTTTCGTCGATCAGCTCACCGAGACGGGACCGCACGGGTTCGACCAGCACGGAGATGATGGCGGCGCCCGCGGCGGCGAGGTCGATGTCGTCGATGCTCACGTCGATGTCGGACGCGAAGTCCTGCATCGGTCTGCGAGCGGCCCGGGTGTAGACGTCGGTGTCACCAGAAATGACCGAGCGCAAGGCTCGGACCCCGTTACGGCGTATGCCGTCGAGCAGGTCGCCCTGCTCATCCACGATCTGTCGCTTGAGCCTGCGGGCGATGGCGCCCACCGCCACGGCCCGAGCCGCGCCGTAGAGATCGTCGGGATCGTCTGGATCGGCGGGAGCCTCGTGCTGCCCGACTGCCGCATCGGCGAACTCGTCAGAGAGTTCGGCCGGTTCATCGCCAACCTCGGTCAGGTCCGGAGGTGCCTGCACGTCGCGGCCGTCCGGCTCAGCCGGGATCGGCTCGGGTGTGACCCTCACCGGCTGATCGGCGATCTCGCGGAGCCGAGCGAAGATGGCGTCGGCATCGAATCCGGCTTCAGTGGACGCGGCACCGGAGCCATCCTCGACGTCTTGAGGCGCCGACCCGGCGAACCCCTCGCCTGCGGCATCGAGCGTGGTTCCGGCTTCGGCTTCGACGTCGTATAGCCGGGCTGGGGAGCCCGATGATCTGAGCAACGGTTCAAGGGACAAGCCGCCGATCGCGAGCAGTTCGCCGTCGTCGTGTGAACTGTCCAGAGCTGTCTGGCCTGGGCCTGCGGAGTCGTCAGGAACGGAGACCTCGCCTTCAGACGGAAGATCCGAGAGGTCCGGGGATTGGTCGGCAGGCCGGCCGTCGAGGGGTCGTCCCGCCAGGCGGGCCGTCTGGATCTCGGACTCGATCTGAGCGACGGTCGGCTCGGGCTGAGCGGCCGCACGCAGCCCGGCCCGTTCGGCCGCGGCGGCAGCCTGGGGGCCGGCCCGCACCAAGTCGTCGACCCAGCCGTCGAGCCCCTGCCGGAACGTGCCGAGCGTTTCCAGCAGGCGGTCGCGCATCTCGCGCAGTTGCTCCACCTCGATCTGGTACTGGCGGCGTCTGCGGCCCAGGTCGGCCAGAACCCGGTCACGCACGTTGCGAGCCTCCAGCACGATGTGGCGGCCCTGCTCACGGCTGTCCTCGACGGTGGCGGCTGCGGTCACCTGGGCCTCACCGACGATGCGGGCGTGGTCGGCCTCGGCACGCTCAGCCCTCTCGCGGGCCGCATCACCGGCGGACTGCAGGATGCGGGTGGCTTCGTCGCCCAGAGCCTCGGCCACCCGGCGCGACTCAAGCACTTCCGCAGGGGTGGCCTCCAGCACCTCGATGCGCTCCGAGAGCGAGCCGACCAGGGTGTTCAGCCGGCCGATCTCCTCGGCGGCCTCACGCAACCGGGCACGCACAGCCGCGGGTTCGTAGCCGCGGCGCACGGTGGCGAAGTCGGCCTCCGCCACCGCGGCGGGCTCCAGCCCGACTGCGGGGTCCGCTCCCTCGCCGTGGTCCGCTCCCTCGCCGTTGTCCATGGCTCCTCCGAGGCCGCCACCCACGCCCGTCGCCGCCGGGACTCACCGGGTACGGCCCCCACATACGATACTCAGCCGAGCAGGCCCTCTATCGAGTGGAGGCCCGGGCGGGCAGTGCAAGAGGCTGACAGTCCCGCCCGGCGCCAGTCAGCCGAGCAGTGCGTCTATCGGCTCGCCGCCCGCGCCCACAAGGGCCTGCAGTGCGTCGTCGAGGGTGGCCACCCCCACCACCGGGACGGTGCCCGCGCCCATCAGGGCCTCCTGCACCGACGCCTCGGGCACGATGATCATGTGGGCGCCCGCGTCGCGGGCCGTGGCCGCCTTCTGGATGACGCCGCCCACGTCGCCCACCGAGCCGTCGAGGTGGATGGAGCCGGTTACGGCCACCCGCTGGCCTCCGGTGAGTTCGCCCGGCGTGAGCACATCGAGGATGACGAGGGTGAAGGCCAGCCCGGCCGACGGTCCTCCCACTGCTCCCGAGGCGATGGCGACGTCGAACGGGATCGGGGACCGCTCGATGCGCTCGGTGATCCCGCTCAAGCCGATGAACGGGCCGCCGTGGTCGGGATGGGTGCCGAGCGTCACCTCCACGTCGCGGAATTCGTTGGTCTCGGAGTTCTCCACCGTGATCACGGCCGTGTGGCCCGGTGTCAGCTCTTCCAGCACCGCCCGCAGAGCGGCGACGGTGGTGACCGGCTCGCCGTCGATGGCCAGGATCACGTCGGTGAAATCGAGCAGGCCGTCGGCGGGGCCGCCTGCCACCGTCTCCAGGAACAGGACGCCGGTGAAGTCCGAGGCGTGGACGCCGAGGTGCTCAAGGGCCACGATGGTGGCCACATCCTTGGAGCTGTCCATCAGGTCACGGTTGTACCGACGCTGCTCGGCGTTGGACCGGTCGCCGAAGACCGACTCCCGGCTGCGCAACTCGATGGCGTCGTCCATCGACGACCTGACCCAGTCGAGCACGCTCAAGTCGCTGTCGATGGCCACAGTGAGCAGCAGGATCTCGCCGTCGGGATCGAACACCTCGATGCCGTCGGCCTCCACCCGGTGCGAGGTGGCAATGGCGGTG
>JAJDZO010000247.1 GCA_022824605.1 Acidimicrobiia bacterium | reverse complement strand
TGGAGCCGCGCAAGAACCTGGCCGGACTGCTCGACGCGGCAGGGCGCACCGCCAGCCAAGTTCCTGTGGTCCTGGCCGGGCCGCAGGGCTGGGGAATTCGCGACGAAGAGATCGACGCCTGGTGTAGAGCTGCTAGCTGTGAGGTGGTCCGGGTCGGATTCGTGCCGAGCGAGTGGCTCGGCCCGTTGTACGCGGCTGCCCGGGTGCTGGTGTACCCGAGCCTGATGGAGGGCTTCGGCCTGCCCGTGCTGGAGGCGATGGCGCAGGGAACGCCCGTCGTGACCAGCGCCGGCACGGCCACCGAGGAGGTGTGCGCCGATCCTGCGTCGGTGGTGGACCCCCACGATGCCGACGCCATCGCGGCCGCCATCGACCGGGTGGTGACCGACGACACCGAGCACGCCCGGCGCTCGGCGGCCGCGCTGTGCCGGGCGGCCGAGCTGAGCTGGCACCGCACGGCGAGGCTCGTGAGGGACGCCTACGAAGCGGCCGCCGCGTGAGAGCTCTGGCTCAAGCGCCGAACTCTGCGCCGGGGTCTTGACGATGGTCAGGGTCCTGGCGAATCTCTGCTCGATCGTGCCGGGCCGGGTCGGTGGGAGCGAGGTCTACGCGTCGCGCCTTCTCGCCGCGTTCGCTTCGCTCGGCGCGGGTGAGTCACCCGACGTCGAATTGGAGGTGGCGAGCATGGCCCACACCCGGGCAGCCCACCGGGGCCTCGAGAATCTCCGCTGGCACGAGTCTCGCTGGAGGGGCGACATACGGCCCCTGAGGATCGCGGTCGAGTCGACCTGGCTGGCCAGGCGCTCAGGCGATTTCGATGTGGTTCACCATTTCGGGGGACGCGTGCCTGCGGTGCGGCGAGGTGCAACCGTGCTGACCATCCACGACATCCAGCCGCTGGACGTGCCGTCGAATTTCTCGCCGGCCAAGCGGCGCTACCTCCGCTGGGCCCTGCCTCGCAGCGCACTGGCCGGCGATTTGGTAGCTGTTCCGTCGAAATGGGTCGCCTCCAAGGTGGAGGAGCGCCTCGCAGTGCCCGCTGACCGCATCGCCGTCGTCCCCTCCAGCTACGGGCTCGAGACACCCGTGCAGGCAGGGGACGAGGACGGCGAAGTGCCGCCTCTCGACGCGTCGCAGCCGCTGGCAGGGCGTCGCTTCGTGCTCTATCCGGCCGCCACCTACCCGCACAAGAACCACGGCACGCTGATCGATGCGCACGCCGCGGTCTGGGCTCGCCACGGTGAGCCGATGCTGGTCCTGACCGGAGCAGAGGGGCGCAATCACGCAGCCGTGGCCGAGCACGCAGCACGAACGCCGGGAGTCGTGCATCTGGGATGGGTCGACGAGGCCCGACTGGCTTCGCTGTTCGCTTCCGCGGTCGCGGTGGCGTTCCCCTCGCGCTACGAGGGCTTCGGGCTTCCCGTGCTTGAGGCGATGGCGGCGGGAACCCCCGTGATCGCGGCGGCGGCCACGGCCCTGCCCGAGGTGGTTGGCAACGGTGGCTTGTTGATCGATCCCGACGACCTCGACGGATGGATCGACGCCTTGCTGGAAGTGCGCGACGGCTCGGCCGAGGTGCTCCGGCGTGTCGAGCGGGGATACGCACGGGCTGCGGACTTCGCACCCGAACAGGCTGCCGCCCGCCTCGTCGACGCTTGGAAGCGAGCAGCGCGAACGGCTGGAGGCCATGCATGACGCGGCCCCGCCCCGGACCCAGCCGGAGCAGAACATGAGGAACCCATGCCGATGAGGCTCCTAGTCGTCTGCCCGCATCTGGAACCCGACGTGGCCCCGACGGGCGTGGTGATGAGTCGCATCATTCACGAACTCGCCCGCCTCGGCCACGAGATCGAGGTGGTAACGGCGCTCCCGTGGTATCGCGGCCACCGAGTCACCACGGGTTGGCAGGGCCGGCTGCTGCGACGCTCCCATCCGTCCGAGACGCTCCCGGCGGCTGTCGCGGGCGAGCCGGGTCCGGGCTCGGTGGCCGTCACCCGGGTGAATCCCCTTCCGACGCGGCGGCGCAGCCTCGTAGCCCGAGGCGCGGGATTCGCGGGGTTCACGCTGCTGGCGACGGCGGCCGCGATGCTGCGGAGGACCCGTTTCGATGCCGTGCTGGCGATGTCGCCGCCGCTCACGCTGGGGCTTGCGGGCTGGGTGGCGGCGAGACGCTTCCGGGTGCCGCTGGTCTTCAATGTGCAGGACGTGTTTCCAGACGCCGCGGTCGAGGTCGGTGCGATCCGCGACCGGCGTGTAATCGCCGCGGCCCGCAAACTGGAACGCCTCGTGTACCGCGCCTGCGACGCCGTGACCGTGCTCTCGGAGGATATGCGGGCCAATGTCGCGGCCAAGGTGGAGCCGGACCACGCCCCGGTGGTGGAGGTGATTCCCAACTTCTGCGACCCCGAGGCGATCCGGCCGCAGAGCCGGCGCACCGCCTACAGGACCGACAATGGCCTGGGCGAGCGCACCGTGGTGATGTACGCCGGCAACATCGGCTACTCGCAGCCGGTCGAGTTGCTGGTTGCGGCCGCAAGGGCCTGCCGCGACCGCCCCGACGTGGTGTTCGTGGTCAACGGCGAGGGCTCTGCCCGCAGCCAGCTTGAGGACTCGGCGGCCGGGCTCTCCAATCTGGTCCTGGTCGACTTTCAGCCGGCGGAGCGACTCTCAGAGGTTCTGGCATCAGCCGACCTGCATGTGATCATGCTGCGCAAGGGGTTGGCCCACTCGAGCGTTCCCTCGAAGCTCTACTCGATCCTGGCCGCGGGTCGCCCGGTGCTGGCTTCGGTGGATCCAGGCACCGAAGTGGCGAGGGTGCTGGAGCAGGCTGGATGCGGTGTGACCGTCCCACCGGACGACGAGGCTGCCTTCGTCGAAGCGCTGCGCTCCATGATTGACGATCCTGAGCGCCGGTCCCGGATGGGCGAGCACGGCCGCGCCTTCGTCGAGGGCTGGTTCTCAGCGTCGGACGCCGCCAACGCCTACGACAAGCTGTTCAAGCAACTCACCGCAAAGCGCTGACAACCAGGATCCACTCCCTTTTGCTCGTCCGCTACGACGCGGCGATGATTCTGTAGACCCCCGCGAGTTGCTCGGCCGCGCTGGCCCAAGTGAGTCCGGCGATGCGGGCGAGAACTGGGGGCGGGACGGCACGAGGCTCGGCAACTGCCTCCGCGAGCCGTTCGGCGAAGGCCGCGGTATCACCGACGGGCACGAGGCCTACCTCCGGCTCGAAGATCTCCGCCAGCGCGCCGACCGCGGTGGCGACCACCGGTGTGCCCGCGGCAGCCGCCTCTAGCGGCGGCATGCCGAATCCCTCCAGAAGCGACGGATAGGCGAGCACCGTCGCCCCTGCCAGCAGGTCCGCCTTGTCGGCCTCGTCCACCTCCGGCAGGCGCAGAAAGCGCTGCGAGATGCCACTGGACTGCACCGCCGCCTCCAGCGCCGCCTCGTGGCTGCCGCGAGGTCCCGCCACAACCAACTTGACGTCGGCCGGCAGCCCGGCAACCGCAGGGGGCAGGCACGTCAGACCCTTGCGGGGCTCCGTCGCGCCGAGGGCCAAAACGAAGCGGTCGCTGCCCACGAGCCGCCGGGCGGCCATACCGTCGCCTGGCTCGGCCGCGCGAATGCCAATACGGACTACGTGCACGCGGTCCCGTGGGATGGCAAGAACCTCAGCCGCCTCCTCGACCGCTGCCTGCGTAAGGACATGGAGGTGA
>JAJDZO010000093.1 GCA_022824605.1 Acidimicrobiia bacterium | reverse complement strand
CCACCGTCCTCCCCGAAATTGATGCGGATAGTGGGCCTATGTGGGCGGTTTCGCCATCAATTTCGGGAGGGAGTTTGGGGGTGTCCGAAATTGATGCGGGTTGTATGCCTATGTGGGCGGTTTCGCCATCAATTTCGGGAGGGATCGGGAGGGATATTGCGCCTGGCTCCGACGGATGCCAGACTGATAAGCGGCATTTATCAAGGCAGGAACGACACAGTGGAGATCACACAGCCGGCCTGCACCGACCCGGTGATCGTCAACCAGTGGCACGTGATCAGCGCCCTCGACGAGATCAGTGTCGGCGCCGTCAACGAGACCCTGCTGTTGGAGGAGCGCGTCAGCTTCACCGCGGCACCCGACGGCGAATGCCGAGTGTGGCGATCAACGCCGGATCTGCCCGCCGGAGCCGCGGTCGATGCGGCCGCGCTGAACGGGGCCGAGCCGCTGCCGGCCAGGCCCGAGTTCGGATACTTGTGGACCAGCCTCGGCGATGCCCCTGCCGAGCTGTTCGATCTGCCCGAATATCACCACCCGCGGCGGCGCAACATGAACGCGGGCAGCGTCGGGGTGGCCACCTCCGCGCCCCGAGCGGTGGAGAACTTTCTCGACCTGGCCCACTTCCCCTACGTTCACGAGCACTCGCTGGGCGTGCTGCCCCACACCGAGGTGACCGAGTACGACGTCGAGATCCGCAACGACGAGATCCACGCCACCCGCTGCGACATGATGGTGCCCAAGGTGGGGGCCAACTTCGACGCTCCGATGGTGATGCGCTACCGCTACCGGGTGCCGCACCCCTATTGCGTGATGCTCTTCTACGACAGCCTCCCCGAGCCGTCGGCGGAGGATGTATGCGGCATCTGGGTGCAGCCCATGACCGCGGAGCGTGTGCGGGCCCACAACTACATGGGTGTCATCGACGACACCAGCACCGACACCGACATCAAGGCCTATCAACTGCTGATCTTCGCCCAGGACAAGCCCATCCTCGAGAACCAGCACCCCAAGTGCCTGCCCCTCGACCCCCGGGCCGAGACGCCCATAAGGGCCGACCGCTCGGCCATCACCTACCGGCGCTGGCTGAGCGAGCTCGGCGTGACCTACGGCGTCATCCCCGCTCCTGGCCGGGAGGGTGGCGCACGGGAGGCGAGGCAACGGATGACTCGGCAGGTGGGTTGAAGATGAGCGATGGAGAACCCAGAGGTGATCACGCCGTGATCGACGATGCCGTTCTGGTGAACGACTGGCATGTGGTGGCCCGCAGTGACGACGTGGCCGAGTCGGGCGTCGTCGCGGCCCGGCTGCTCGGCGAGGATGTCGTCGTATGGCGCCAGGGCGGCGAGATCATGGCTTGGAAGGATCTGTGCATTCACCGCGGCACCCGGCTGTCGCTCGGTCAAGTCACCGGTCTCGGCCTCGAATGCCGATACCACGGCTGGACCTACGACCAGTCCGGAACCTGCGTGCTCATCCCCTCCAGACCCAGCCAGAAGCCGCCGGCCAAGGCCTGTGTCACCACCTACGCAGCAACCGAGGCCCACGGCTTGATCTGGGTGTCGCTCGGTCGCCCTGACAGGCCGCCGCCCCGCTACGACGAGTGGGACGATCCCGCCTTCCGACACGTCCTCGGCGGCCCCTACGAGATCCGGGCCGGCGCGCCCCGGGTCATCGAGAACTTCCTGGACGCCACCCACTTCCCGTTCGTGCACGAGGGGATCCTCGGCGACCGTGAACACACCGAGCTCGGCGACTACAAGGTCGAGACCGGCCCCGACGGCATCACCTCCAGCGACATCTACACATGGACCCCCAATCCCGACGGGTCGGGCGAGGCCAAGACGGCTCAGTGGCTGTACCGGGTGTTGCGGCCCCTCACCGCCTACATCGGGTTGTCGGTCCCCGGCGGGGGCCCGGAGCGCTACACCATGTACTTCGCGGTCACCCCGGTCGACGAAGGGCGCAGCGTCGGCTGGATGTGGAACTCGATGAACTACAACCACGACCTCTCCGACGACGACTTCCGTGGCTACATCGACGAGATCGTCATGCAGGACATCCCCATCGTCGAGTCGCAGCGGCCCGAGTTGCTGCCGCTGGACCTGGCGGCCGAGTGGCATGTCCGGGCAGACAGGACAGGGGTCACCTACCGCCGCTGGCTGAGCGAACTAGGCGTCACCTTCGGCACCGCCTGAGCGAACTAGGTGTCACCTTCGGCACCGCCTGAGCGGCTCGGTTGCCGGTGGGGCAGTCGGGTGAGCTATCGCGCCGCGGGCGCTTTGAAGATGCCGGGCATCACCTCGAAGCCGTCGATCCGCTTCACCCGGTCGGTCCAGCGCCGCAGCGCGGGATAATCGAGCCGGGAGATGCCGCCCTCCTCCGACAGCACCACGTCGGGGAACAGGGCGATGTCGGCGATGGTGGGATGCGAGCCGGAGCACACCCATTCGTCGCCGTCACGCTCGCGGAACCACAGGTGCTCGTCCAGCACCCGGAACAGGCGGTGGGCACCGGCCTGGCAGACCTCGAGATCGAAGTCGTAGCCGAGGTTGACGCACAGCCGGGCGGCCGAAGCGGTGTTGGTGGTGCCCTCCGCGAAGAGCATCCACGAAGCGGTCTCGCCGAGCAACTGCGGGTCGCCGGCCGGGTACCACCGCCCGCTCGGGTCGTACTTGGCGGCCAGGTACACCAGGATGGCGTGGGCGTCCCACAGGATGTAGCCGCCGTCGTCGATCACGGGGATGTGGCCCAGCGGGTTGATCTTGCGGAACTCCTCGCCCTTGTGCTCCCAGCCGGGATAGAAGTCCACCGGGACCGACTCATAGGGCACGTCGAGGATGCTCATCATGAGCCGCTGCTTGTAGCAGTTCACCGACAACACGTAGTCGTAGAGCTTGATCATCGCGTCACCTGTGCGCCTACAGGTCCAGCACGAGGCGGTCGGAGCGCGAGCGCGACACGCAGGTCATGATCCGGTCGCCCGCTTCGTGGTCGGAGTCGTTGAGGTACACGTCCTGATGGTCGGGCTCGCCCTCGAGCACGGCCGCCTCGCAAGTGCCGCAGGCCCCCTGCTCACACGACGACGGCAGGGCCACGCCGTGCTCTCGCAGCACCTCGAGAATCGTCCGGCCCGACTCCACCGTCACCGTGAGCGCCGAACGGGCCAGCGCCACCTCGAACGTGGAGGAGTCGTCGATCTCGTTGGTGTTCTTGAAGTACTCGAAGTGGACGTGATCGTCGGGCCAGCCCGCGGCCGCGGCCTCCCGGCGGGCAGCCTCCAGCATCGGTCCCGGCCCGCATATGTATATGTGGGTGTGGGGCCCGGGGTCGGCCAGTAGGCGCCCGATCTCGGCGACGGTCTCGGTAGGCGGCAACGCCAGATGGGGCACCACCGAGTCGCCGAGGTGTTCGAGCACATCGCCGAAGGCCAGGTACTGCTCGGACTGCACGAAGCAGTGCAGCTCGAAGTCGAGGTCCATCCGGTGAAGGGCCTGGGCCATGGCCAGCAGCGGCGTGATGCCGATGCCGCCGGCCAACAGGATGGTGCGAGTGGCGTCTCGGCGCAGCGGGAAGTTGTTGCGGGGCTCCGATACGGCCAGCACGTCGCCCTCGCGCACGGTGGTGTGCAGGCAGATCGAACCGCCGGTGGAGTCGGGTTCGAGCTTCACCCCGATCCGGTAGTAGGCGGACTCGCCGGGGCCGTTGGTGATCGAGTACTGGCGGATCAGCCCGTTGGGGAGATGAACATCGATGTGGGCACCCGGCTGGAACGTGGGCAGCACCCCCGCCAGCGGTTCGAGCTCGAAGGCGGTGATGCCCTCAGCGGTCGACCATTTGCGGTTGACCCGCACACGCAGGGAGGCTGTCCTACCCGACGGTGCTTCGGGCATCTCCGACAGATGGATCGGCACCTCCTGCAGCACCGGCACTATCGGATCGGGCGGGGGCAGCTGTGCGGCCTCGGCCTCGATGGCGTCCACCAGCCGGTTGAGCCCGACGGCGTGGTGGCGCAGCACCCCTCGCTGCTCGCCGGCGGCCGGGGTGTCGGCCAGCACCCCCCGGATCACGCTGCGGCCCGAGTCCACCGGCTGCACGAAGAACACCGCGGTCGATGACGCGGCGCCGACCGTGGCGGTGAGCGCGACCGAATAGTCGTCGGCCCACTCCACGGTCATCTCGACTGCAGTGGCGTCGGTGGCGTGCAGGTCGGCGTCGAGCCGGTCGCTCGGCGCGAAGCGATGAGACTGCAGGTGCCGCACGGCTGACTCAGCCGAGGCGTTGACCGGCAGGTTGCGCAGCCCGAACGGCGTGCCCGCCTCCAGCAACTCGATGGTGGGCGCATCTCCCACGGGATCCTCGCCCGACCAGATCAGGCCGTAGCGCTCCACTGACGCGAACGTGCGGTTGCAGATGGTGCGGGCCGGGGCGTCGGCGGGATGGGCCGGTATGTAGGTGCAACCCGCCGAGCGGTTGGCGTAGCGCCAGCCGTGGTACTGGCAGCGCAGCTCGGTGCCGTCGTTGCTGCCGATCGAAAGGCGCACCCCGCGGTGCAGGCAGCGGTTCTCCCACACGTTCACGAAGTCGTCGTCGGCCCGCCACACCGCCAGTTCCCGGCCCAGCAGCTGGCCGTGGTGCACATGGCGGTAGGGCACGTCATGCTCCGAGGCCACCGGATGCCACAATGTGAACGGATCGACTGCCGCTGTGGTCATCCTGTCTCCCTGTTCAAGTCGATGAACGGATACTCGCACACTGTGGCCGCGGCCAACCCTAGGGGACGCCCCCAGAAGTCGGCCCATTCGACGGCCAGTTCCCTGCCGTTGCCCACCAGCTCGTCGGGCACCAGCCCGAAGCCGATCATCTGTGACGTC
>JAJDZO010000018.1 GCA_022824605.1 Acidimicrobiia bacterium | reverse complement strand
GCTCGCCACCGCCAGCGCGCTCAACTGCGAGCCCAGATTGGGGTAGGCCACCTCCGAAGCCGACAACATTCCCGGAGGCTGAGCGGCCGGCCCCAGCGAATCAGGCCCCAGACCCTCGGTGAGGTCGTCGGTGACATCCGGCCCCTGCCCGCTGTCGGAGGTGTCGGCCGCAACACCCGCAGCCCCGACTCCCAGCAGGGCCAGGCACAACCCCGCCGCAGCAACAGACCGAAACAGTCCAGATACCAACGGCATATCACAGATACTAGTCACAGACGGGCGTGCGGTCGCAAATCAAAGGGACTCTCCAGACCTCGGCTGTCGCGAAGGACCGGCCTCTTGCGTGGGCGGGGGGAGTCGAGGTGCTGCTCGTGCTCGGCCTCTGATCTGGCCGCGTCGGCGGTAGCGGCCGTCCTCGACGCCGCTATCCTGCGCGGCTCTCGACCAGCGGACGAGCAGGCAGCCGGCGGCTGAACACCCGCCAAGCGGCGGCCCGCTTCCCGACACAAGCCCCAATGGTGATATTGACCTTGCTTATCCTGTCTGAGTCCCAATCAGTGGACGGGCGCCCGCCCGTCGGATCGGTGCGATATCCATGGCCAAAGCTCTAGTAATCGTCGAGTCGCCCGCCAAGGCGAAGACGATCTCCGGCTATCTGGGGGCCGGTTACGTCGTGGAATCGTCGATCGGGCACATCCGAGACCTGCCCAGCCGGGCGGCTGAGGTGCCCAAGGCCTACAAGTCCGAGCCTTGGGCCCGCCTCGGAATCGATGTCGACAACGAGTTCAAACCGCTCTACGTGGTCAACGGCGACAAGCGTCAGCAGGTGCGCAAGCTCAAGGATCTGCTGGCCGACGCCGACGAGCTCTATCTGGCCACCGACGAGGACCGCGAGGGCGAGGCCATCGCCTGGCACCTGTTGGAGGTGCTCAGTCCCCGGGTCCCGGTGAAGCGCATGGTCTTCCACGAGATCACCAGGGCGGCGATCGCCGCGGCGGTGTCCTCCCCCCGCGAACTCGACCGCCGCCTGGTCGACGCCCAGGAGGCCCGGCGGATGCTCGACCGGCTCTACGGCTACGAGGTGTCGCCGGTGCTGTGGAAGAAGGTCATGCCGCAGCTGTCAGCCGGGCGGGTGCAGAGCGTGGCGGTGCGCATCGTGGTGGAGCGCGAGCGCGAGCGGATGGACTTCGTGAGCGCGGGCTACTGGAGCCTGACCGCCACGTTCGCCCCGGAGGAACCCCCCGCAGACGAGGGCCGCGGCCTCGACTTCACCGCCGCTCTCGTCAGCATCGACGGATCGCGGGTGGCCACCGCACGCGACTTCGGCCCCGACGGACGCCCGGCCCGCGCTGACGTGACCGTGCTGGACGAGGCCGCGGCCACCTCGCTCGTCGCCGATCTCGGTGACTGCGACTTCAGCGTGCGGGCCCGCACGTCCAAGCCGTACCGGCGCAGGCCGGCGGCGCCGTTCATCACCTCGACGCTGCAACAGGAGGCGGCCCGCAAGCTTCACATGACCTCCGCGGCGGCCATGCGGGCAGCCCAGTCGCTCTACGAGAAGGGCTACATCACCTACATGCGCACCGACAGCACGTCGCTGTCGTCGGGCGCGGTGGCCGCGGCCCGCTCCGAGATAGCGAAGCGCTACGGCTCGGCGCTGCTGCCGCCCGAGCCGAGGGTGTACGCCAACAAGGTGAAGAACGCCCAGGAGGCCCACGAGGCCATCCGACCGGCCGGCGACACCTTCACCGAACCGGCCGCGGTAGCCGACCAACTCCCACGCTCGGAGGCCCGGCTCTACGAACTGGTGTGGAAGCGGACGCTGGCCAGCCAGATGACCGACTGCACCGGCGAGACGGTGCAGTTGCGGGTCGGCGCCGTCGGTGCCTCGGGACGTGACGCCGAGTTCTCCGCCAGCGGCACGGTGATCACCCACATGGGCTTCCGCGAGGTGTACACCGAGGGAACCGACGCCTCGGAGGCCTCCGAGGGCGAGGACGAGCGGCGTCTGCCTGCAATACAGGAGGGCGACGGGGCGCGCTGTCGTGGCATGGAAGCGAACGGGCACAGCACCCAGCCCCCGGCCCGCTACACCGAGGCGTCGCTGGTGCGGCGTCTGGAACAGCTCGGCGTGGGCCGGCCGTCCACCTACTCGTCGATCATGGGCACCATCACCGACCGGGGATATGTGTGGAAGAAGGGCTCGGCCCTGGTGCCCTCGTTCACCGCCTTCTCGGTGGTCAACCTGATGGAGCGCCACTTCCCGAAGCTCGTCGACTACGCCTTCACCGCCGAGATGGAGGACGACCTCGACCGGATCGCGGCCGGCGCCGAGGAGCAGGTCCCGTGGCTGCGGCGGTTCTATTTCGGCGGTGACGACGATCCGGGACTCAAGGAGAAGGTGTCGAGCCGCCTCGGCGACATCGATGCCCGCCTGATCAACTCGATCCCGCTGGGCACCGACGACGACGGCGTGGAGCTGGAGGTGCGGGTCGGGCGCTACGGGCCGACCGTGCGGCGCGGAGACGACTCGGCTTCGGTCCCCGACGGCACCGCTCCCGACGAACTCACCCACCAACGGGTGATCGAGCTTCTGGCTGCCGGACGCGACGAGCGCGAGCTCGGCGTCGATCCGGCCACCGGCTTGACGGTGGTGGCCAAGTCGGGCCGCTACGGGCCCTACGTGCAGCTTGGACGAGCCGAAGAGGTCCCCGACAAGCCGAAGTTCGCCTCGCTGTTCAAGACCATGGCCCTCGAGAGCGTGACCCTCGAGCAGGCGGTGCTGTTGCTGTCGCTGCCCCGCACCGTCGGCGCCGACCCTGCCGACGGGGTGGAGATCACGGTGCAGAACGGCCGCTACGGGCCGTACGTGCGCAAGGGGTCCGACAGCCGCAGCCTGGCCGGCGAGGAGCAGCTGTTCGCCGTGACCCTCGAGGAGTGCCTCGAGCTGCTGGCCCAGCCCAAGAGCCGTGGTCGGGCGGCTGCGGCCGCGCCGCTGCGAGAGCTGGGGGCCGATCCTGAGACGGGACGGGCTGTTGTGGTGAAGGACGGCCGCTACGGCCACTACGTCACCGACGGCGAGACCAACGCCTCGCTGCGTTCGGGCGACACGGTCGAGGCGATCACGATGGAGCGCGCCAGCGAACTGCTGGCGGAGCGCCGGGCCAAGGGACCGGCCAAGAAGCGCCCCGCCCGCCGCAAGTCGACCCGCAAGCGCAGCTGATCCACCCGGCCCGAGAGGCCGCTTCGAGGCGAAGCGACGGTGACCGCAGAATCGCAGCTGTCATTGCGAGGCCGCGACCTGCCCCGGCGGTCCGCGTAGCCTCGTGGCCGTGGACGAGGGATACCAGCGCACTTCTGCCGGCCTGCGTCTCGATGAGACGTTCGAGGCCGCTCGTCCCTCGGGTCGTCTGGAGCGGGTGTTCGGCACCCGTGCCTTCTTCCGGCTGTGGATCGCTCAGGTGGTGTCGGCCACCGGCGACTGGCTCGGACTGTTCGCCACCATCGCGCTGGCTGATCAGCTCGCTCCCGAAGGGTCGAGGAGCACCGCCATCGCGCTGGTGTTAGCCACCCGGGTGGCGCCCGGATTCTTCCTGGCCACTGCGGTGGGCGTGATCGTCGACCGGCTCAACCGCAAGCGGGTGATGGTGGCCTGCGACGTGGGCCGGGCGCTGGTGCTGGTGTCGCTGCCGTTTGTCGACACCCTGATCGGGCTCGTCATCGCCAGCGTCCTGCTTGAGCTGCTCACCATGATGTGGCAGCCGGCCAAGGAGGCGACGGTCCCCAATCTCGTGCCCCGGGAGAAGCTCACGGCGGCCAATGCGCTGAACGTGACCGCGGCCTACGGCATGTTCCCGGTGGCGGCCGGGCTGGCCGCGCTGCTGGCCAAGGCGGCCGAAGCGGTGCCCGACGAGGGATGGGTGACGAACCTGCGGCTCAACGAGGAGGGGCTGGCCTTCTACGTGGACGCCCTGACCTTCCTGGTCACCGCCCTGATCATCTGGCGCATCGCCATCCCGGTGCGCACCCGCAATGAGCGCCATGCGACCAAGCGGGGGAGCCTGGATCTCGGCGGCGCCATCCGGGAACTGCGAGAGGGCTGGCGTCTGGTGGGCAAGAACCCCATCGTGCGGTCGGTGAACGTGGGACTGGCAACCGCGGTCATGGGCGCGGGAATGGTGTTCCTTCTGGGCGCCCGCTTCGTCGACGAGGTGATCGTGGGGCGCGAAGCCGACTTCCACGCCGTGCTGTTCTCGCTCGGTGTGGGTATGGCCGTGGGCGTCGGCTCGGCGTCCGCGCTCCAGAACCGCATCAACCGGACCCGTGGATTCACCTGGGCGCTGATCGGTGCAGGCGTGGTGCTGCTGGCGGCCGCATCGGTGGACCGGTTGTCGTTGATGATCCCGCTGGTGGTGCTGCTGGGGATACTGGCCGGACCCTCCTATGTGCTCGGCTTCACCCTGCTGCACGAGAACGTGGACAACGAGATCCGGGGACGGGTGTTCTCGGCCCTGCTGGTGCTGGTGCGGCTGTGCGTGCTGATCGCGCTGGCGGTGGGCGGAGTGCTGGCCGACCTGCTCGACGGGCTGTCGGAGCGCTGGTGGGACGGGTTCATGTCGGTGTTCGGGGCCCGGGTCGAGCTGCCCGGCGTGCGCCTGACGATGTGGCTGGCCGGGCTGATCATCGTGGTGGCGGGCGCGCTGGCCAGCTGGAGCCTGCGTGCCGGCGCTGATCGCCCCACACCGGATGTGCCGGCCGGATCCCAGGCGGACGAGCCTGGGGCCGAGGACCAGCTGTGACCGGGCGGCTCATCGCGGTGGAGGGAATCGATGCCTCCGGCAAGTCCACTCAGGCGCGACGGCTGGCCGACGCACTGGGTGCGGAGTTGACGTTCCAGTTCGGGGCCACCGATGTGGGCAAGGTCATAAGAGAGGTTCTGCTCGACCCGGCCAATGCCGGTTTGGACGACCGCACCGAGGCTCTGCTGATCGTCGCCGACAAGGCCCAGCATGTGGCCGAGATCGTGGTTCCGGCCCTGCGCGGCGGCACCGATGTGGTCTCTGACCGCTTCACCGCGTCGACGCTGGCCTACCAGGGCTACGGGCGCGGCCTGGACCTGGCCGAACTGGAAGCGATGATGCGATTCGCCACCGGCGGGATCCAACCCGACCTGAACCTGCTGCTCGACGTTCCCGCTGAGGTGGCGGCGCGGCGGTTGGGATCGTCGCTGGACCGCTTCGAGGGCGAGGGCGCCGACTTCCTCGGCCGGGTGGGCCGCGGCTTTCGGGCCATGGCTGAAGCTACCCCGGCCCGCTGGGCGGTGGTCGACGGCGAAGGCGCGGTGGACGACGTAGCCGCCCGTGTGCTCGCCGCCGTGAGAGCCCACTTCGGCGGTTGGTCATGACCGCGGCGGGCAACCGCGCGCCGCACGGTCGCGTCGGGTCGTCATGAGCGTTGCGGATGTAGAGGTGCAGGCTGCTTCTCCGGATCCGTGGTCGGGCGTCGCCGGTCAAACCAAGGCGGTGGCATTGCTGGCCTCGGCCGCGGAGTCGCCGGTTCACGCCTACCTGCTGGTCGGTCCGCGAGGATCGGGCAAACGGGCTGCGGCCGCCGTGTTCGCGGGCGAGTTGATCGTGTCGGCGGACGATCGCGCCGGCTCCGATCCTGACCGGGCCCGACGCCACCGGCGGCTGGCCGAGCGCGAGGAGCACCCCGATGTGTTCGTGCTGAGCCCGGCGGGCAACAGCTTGCGCCGCGAACAGGAGGTGGCTCAACTCATCGTGGAGGCGAGCCGCACGCCGGTGGAGGGCACCCGAAAGGTGCTCGTCGTCGACCGCTTCCACACCGCCACCCCGGCGGCGGCTGCGGCCCTGCTCAAGCCGGTCGAGGAGCCGGCCGAGTCGGTGGTGTGGGTGCTGCTGGCCGAGCAGGTGCTGCCTGAGCACGTCACGATCGCGTCGCGCTGCACCCGAGTGGACTTCGCTGCGGTCTCCGACGACGAGATCGCGTCGGTGCTTGTGTCGGAGGGCCTCCTCGACGCCGAGCAGGCTGCTGTGGTGGCGGCCGCGGCCGCGGGCAACCTCCACCGGGCCCGGGTTCTGGCCACCGACGAGCGGGTGGCTGCCCGTCGCGAGGCGTGGTGGACTGTGCCCGACCGCCTCGACGGCACCGGCGCGGCCGTTGCGGTGGCGGTGGCCGAGCTGCGGGCCTTGATCGACGACGCCGCCGTAGCCCTCACCGAGCGTCACCGAGCGGAGATCGTCGCCCTCGAGCAGCGTGAGAAGCAGTTCGGCGTACGCGGTTCGGGCCGGGCCGCCATCGAGGCTCAACACAAGCGAGAGCACCGCCAGTTCCGTACCGACGAGATCCGCTTCGGCCTGGCCACCATCGGCGCCCGGTACCGCGAGCAGATCGTCGCGTCGCCCGACGACAGCCCGGCCGCAGCCATGGGGGCTCTCGACCGCCTTCGAGCCACCGCCGACAGCCTGATCCGCTCCCCGAACGAGGCGCTGGCCCTACATGCGCTGCTGCTCGACCTCCCCCCGTCTGCACAAGCCGCCAGGCGGTAGCCTGAACGGGCGCGGCTGCTTCTGTGGCCGCGCGTGCACGCCCGAATAGCTCAGTCGGTAGAGCGACGCTCTCGTAAAGCGTAGGTCAGGGGTTCAAATCCCCTTTCGGGCTCCCTCACCTCCACATTTCGTAGCGGATGACCCTGCAGTCGTCACTGGTGATGCGAGGCTGCTGCGGCGGTACCCGAACGGCTGCGAGTGCGCGTCCTTCGAGCCATCTACACTGCGGAGCCATGACCTTCGCTGGACTCTCGGTCTCTCCGTCGCCATGATCGTCGCCGGTGTCGTATGGCATTTCTGGATCGCCGTTCCGCTCGCCGTGGCCGCCATCGTCTCGGTGGTGGCAACCATCGTCGGATACCTCCAGAAGGTCACCTACAAGCGGTATC
>JAJDZO010000110.1 GCA_022824605.1 Acidimicrobiia bacterium | reverse complement strand
CCCCGCGCCCCCGCCCCAGTCGTCGATCATCCAGTCGTTGTAGATGCGCAGGCACTCCGCCGCGAGCTCCTTGTCGTCGCGTTCGAGGAACCCCTGGCCGCAGAAGCGGGGGAAGATGTTGGGGAAGTTGAGGGCCGCCTCCACATGGTTGAGGTCCATGTCGGCGAGCCGGGAGGTCTGCTCGTAGGTGCCGGGCCGCAGGTCCTCGTAGCGGGCGGCCACGTTGCGCTGCTGCTCTCGGGGCATGCCGGCGGGGCCGTGCAGCAGGCCGGTAGGGAAGGCGCTGTCCTCGAACAGCCACAGGTCGCACCACTGCCCGTCGGGGTCGTCGCGCTCGAAGCCGTAGTGGCCGCCAGTGAAGTGCAGCCGCACCTTCTCCTGCACCACCCGGGGTCCCCGTGGCCGCATTGACGCAGGGAGTTGCTGCTGCCACAGATCCTTGGGCTCCATGACGTGATCGTCGACGGAGATGATCAGCGGCAGATCAGCGGCGGGGGGTGTCGGCGTCACGGCATCAACCCTTACGCCGGCGGGATGGACCGATCGCTCGGCTTGTCAGGCGTCGACCCTGCGGGCGCACGCCGTCAAGATATCTTCCGCGATGTCGTCCCAGAGGTCCTCGGGCTCCTCGTCGAGGTCGCTCGGGTTGGGGGTGTCGCGCAGAGCCCTGTCGAGAGACCGGAACTCCTCCAGCGTCAACTGGGACCGCAGCCCGTCGAAGGAGCACCCGCACAGCACCCGGGCCTCGGCCTCGGTGAGGTTGGCGGTGTTGGCCTCCATGCACGAAGCCATGAAGTTGTGCTCCACCGCCGACTCGGCCCTGAACTCCTGATCGAGGAAGCGCTCGTCCTGCTCGGCCTCGTCCCAGGTGTCTGGGTCGGCGCTGTTGCCGCATCCGGCCACCACGAGCACCACAGCTGCGATGAGGAGCCAGACGGAACGAAAGCGCGGGCGCATAGCGGCTCCGAGGCTACCGGCTGCGCGGCCAAGCAAATGGGCGAGCGATCCGCCTCACACGAGCGAGGCCTAGGCCCGAACGGCCCGCGAGCGAAACGAACAAGAGCGGGGATGACACTGCATGATCGTGAACGGTCTCGGCCTCCTACGAGCGAGGCCGAGGCCCGAACGGCCCGTGAGCGAAGCGAACACGAGCGGGGATGACACTGCATGATCGCGAACGGTCTCGGCCTCCTACGAGCGGCGGAGCTTGTCAGCCGGTCAGTTGTCGGGCTCGAGTGAACACGGCGTCGAGCATGGCTTCGGTCAGGCGGCCGGTGAAGGTGTTCTGCTGGCTGGGGTGGTAGCTGCACAGCAGGGTCCGGCCTCCCGGCAGCGGTACCTCGGCGCCGTGGCCGAAGCGGGGACGCCGACCCGAACCCAGTTCGCGCCACATCACCTGCTGGGCGAAGCCGCCGAGCACCACCACCACCCGCAGGGCTGCCAGCGCTTCCAGCTCACGCCGCAGGAACGGCATGCACCCATCGCGCTCGGCAGGTGTCGGCTTGTTGTCGGGCGGGGCGCACTTCACCGGCGAGGAGATCCAGGCTCCGCTGAGTTCCAACCCGTCGCCGCGGTCGGTGGAGCGAGCCTGATTGGCGTAGCCGGCGCGGTGCAGGGCCCGGTACAGCCAGTCCCCGGAGCGGTCGCCCGTGAACATCCGCCCAGTGCGGTTGGCTCCATGGGCCGCGGGCGCGAGACCCACCACCAGCAGGCGAGCATCGGGGTCGCCGAACCCCGGAACGCCGCGCGCCCAGTACACGTCGTCGCGGTAGGCGGCCCGTTTGGTGCGTCCGACCTGCTCGCGCCACTCCACCAGCCGGGAACATGCCCGACAGGAGGCGACCTCGGAGGCCACCTCGGCCAGCACACGACGCGACCCGGCGGACTCCACGGGCGATCAGGCTACGTTGGCTTCCACCATGGCCGCCAGATCTGCCCGCACACCGGCCGAGTCCGATTCGATTGCCGGCACGGACGCCGCCTCCGCGAGCAAACGCACCACCCCCGCCCACACGGACACCACCCCCACGAGCAAACGCACCACCCCCGCTGCGAGCAAGGACACCACCTCCGCAAGCAAACGCACCACCCCCGCCCGCACGGACGCCGCCGCTGCGAGCAAGCGCACCACCCCCGCCGACACGGACGCCGCCGCGGTGGTGTTGTTCGTGCGCCACGGGCAGACGCCCACCACCGGATCGGTGCTGCCGGGCCGGGCGCCGGGGCTGCACCTGGCCCCCGAGGGTGACGAACAGGCCCGCCGGGTGGCCGAACGGCTGGCCGCGCTCGGGCGCATCAAGGCGGTGTACGCCTCGCCCATGGAACGCACCGTCGAAACGGCGGCCCCAATAGCCCGGGCATGCAAGCTGCGGGTGCGTCGCAGCCCTGGGCTGATCGAATGCGACTTCGGGCGATGGACGGGACGCAAGCTTGCACATCTGCGCAAGCGCAAGGAGTGGACCACCGTGCAGCGACATCCGAGCGGGTTCCGCTTCCCCGGCGGCGAGTCCTTCGCCGAGATGCAGGCCCGCGCCCTCGACGCGGTGGCCGCCATCTGTGCCCGCCACGCAGGCGAGACCGTGGTGGCCGTCTCCCACGCCGATGTGATCAAAGCCGTTGCCGCAGCCGCGGCCGGCACGCCGTTGGATCTGTTCCAGCGGATCGTG
>JAJDZO010000100.1 GCA_022824605.1 Acidimicrobiia bacterium | reverse complement strand
ACGATCCGCTGAAGCTCACGGCCCTCCTGGTCCGTCAAACGACGAACCCGCAATGGTTTCGACATCCCCCAATCCCAGCACCCACAAACCCCAAAGTGGTGGACGCGACCCCCACAAACGTTTGTGGACAGAGCACTAGCGTGACCCAGTGCACCCCGTGATCCTCGGGATCGCCCGACGACATGGGATCACCGACCCAGCCATACTCCACGCCTACCGAAACGCAATGCGAAGATTCGACCTTGAAGATCTCGACGTGCGCATCGGGCCCGACGAGACTGGCCGCTTGCTAGAGATTGGGGTCGCGAGCGCGGAGGGTCTTGATTTCGTCGTCCATGCCATGGAAGCGCGCCGGAAGTTCTTGGCATGACGAGAGCATCCCCGTCGATTCAGCGGATCATCGACTCAGCCGACGAACTGGCGGACCGTTGCGAGGCCTACGAGCCGTCGGCGCGCGATGAACGACCCGTCGCGGAGTACCTGCTCAAGCGGGCGGCTGAACAGAGGGCTAGATGTGAACATCAGATCGCCCAAGCTGTGGCTGCCGCCCGAGCGGAAGGCTCATCGTGGCGCGAGATCAACAGGGTCCTCGGCACACCGGACGAAACAGCAAGTCAGCGTCACGCTGAGAAGGGCCGTCCCCGCACGACAGGCAATGAAGCCGATGATCGCCTCCGGGTATGGGTACTCCTCATCGAGCGTCCAATGGATACGGGAGCGGACCTCTCGCTGTATTGGCAGGAGATCGATGCGCTTCGAGCGGCGCGGAAGCACATGGAGCCGGACTGGCCGCATGAGGCTGGAACGATGCCAAGCAATGTCCACGATGCCATAGAACGCTTCAACGCCCACCATGACGGTTGTGAACACCTTTGGCTCGGTCCAACTCCCATCACATCCGCTCATTATGGAGACACCGTGAGCTCCGACTGATCCCCGCGAGGTTGTCGGATCAGAACACTCAGAGCAACTGGTTGATCGCCCATGGCGCCGAACCACGCTTCAATTTGCGTCTTTCCAGTCTAGCCAGTCTTGAGTTGCGCCACTTGAGGACCATGGAGGCGTCGATGCGCGGTACTCTCGCGGGTGATGACGCTTGTTGCCTCCCGCTCCGACGGGGGCGGCTCCGGTGTAGCTGTCGACATCGCCCCCATCGCGGGAGCGCTGGGCGCGGAGGTCCGCGGTCTCGATCCAGACCAGCTCGACGAACACGCCGCGGCTGCGCTGCGTGACGCCCTCGACCGCCACTTGGTGCTGTTCCTGCCGGATCTGCACCCCAGCGTCGAGCAGCTGCGCGACATCGGCGCGCTGTTCGGCGAGTTGGAGGTCCACCCCTACATCGAGAAGGTCGACGACGACACACCCGAGGTGTGCGTGCTCGACACTTCGGCCACTCCCAAGGCCGACATCTGGCACACCGACGTCACCTACAGCGAGCATCCGCCTATCGCCGCGCTGCTACACATGGTGCAGTGCCCGCCCGCGGGCGGCGACACCATGTGGATCAACTGCTACGAGGTGCACGACTCGCTGTCGGCGCCTCTTCAGGCCTTCCTGGCCGGGCTGACGTGCATCCACGACGACGGCAGGCAGGGGTCGCTGCGGGCCGAGCACCCGGTGGTGCGCATCCACCCCGGCACCGGCCGCCGCAGCCTGTACGTCAACAAGCAGCATGGCCGACGCATACCGCAGCTGTCGCGGCCCGAGAGCCAGGCCCTGCTCGGTTTCCTGTACCGCTGGCAGGAGCAGGTCAAGTTCAGCTGCCGCTGGAGATGGTCGCCCGGCGACGTGGCCCTGTGGGACGAGCGGGTGACGCTGCACTCCATCGTGGACGACATCGGTGAAGCCGACAGGACCCGGATCCTGCACCGGGTGACCGTGCTGGGCGACGACCCCCAGCCCCCGCCCGACGCGCCGAGGTGGGAACGCCACCGCAGCGACAAGACCGCGGCCAGCGGCTACTACGGCATGGCCGGCTTCGACTTCTAGACGCTCATCAGCGGTGCCCGTCCAGTCGCTGACGCGGTCGGCCTGCACCCCAGCGCAGAGTTCGACGGCCCGGCGCGACTTCCAGCGCCGGCCGGGCTGCCGGTAGGTTGAGCGTCCGTGCGGTTCGGCGTCTTCTACGAGTTGCAGATGCCCCGGCCGTGGGCCCCCGACTCCGAACAGCGGCTGCTAGCCGAGGCCGTCGAGCAGGTCGAGGTGGCCGACGAGGTCGGCATCGACGTGGCCTGGGCGGTGGAGCACCATTTCCTGGAGGAGTACTCGCACTGCTCCGCGCCGGAAGTGTTCCTGTCGGCCTGCGCGGCCCGCACCAAGCGCATCCGCCTCGGCCACGGCATCCGCCAGACGCCGCCTCCCTACAACCACCCGGCTCGCACCGCCGAGTGCGTCGCCACCCTCGACCTGATTTCCGGGGGGAGGGTGGAGTTCGGCATCGGTGAGGGCGCCACCCGCCTCGAACTTGCAGGGTTCGGCGTCGGCGCCAAACAGAAGCGGGCCATGAGCCTCGAAGCGGGCGAGCAGATCGCCAACATGATGGCCATGTCGCCCTATCCGGGATTCGAGGGCGAGTTCTTCTCGATGCCGTGCCGCGACGTCATCCCAAAGCCGGTCCAGAAGCCCCATCCGCCGATGTGGATCGCCTGCACCAACCGCACCACCATCGAATTGGCCGCCCGCCGCGGCCTGGGCGCGCTGGCTTTCGCGTTCGTGGATCCGGCCGAGGCCCGCCACTGGGCCGACGTCTACTACGACATCATCCGCAGCGAGGAGTGCGTGCCGCTGGGCCACAGCGTCAACGCCAACATTGCGGTGGTCACCGGCTTCTCGCTGCACTCCGAGCGGGCTGAGGCCATACGGCGCGGCTTCGACGGGTTCCACTTCTTCGCCTATGCCTTGCGCCAGTTGGTGGTGCACGACACCGTGCCGGGCCACTCCAACATCTGGGAGCGCTACCAGGCTCAGCGGGGCTCGGCCCTCGACGATGCGGTGGCTGCCGCGCTCGACGCCGGCGACGATTACGCCGACACCATCGGCACCCCCGCCGACTCCGTCCGCTGGCTCAAGCAGGCCGACGACGCGGGCATCGACCATGTGATCTTCCTGCAGCAGGGCGGCAACAACCGCCACGAAGACATCTGCGACAGCCTGCGCCTCTTCGGATCCGATGTGCTGGGCGAGTTCACCTCGGGGCGAGCCGAGCGTGAGGCGGCCAAGGCCGAGGAGCTGGCGCCCTACATCGAGAAGGCGCTTGCCCGCAAGGAGTGGACGCGCCCCTTGGAGCGCCACGAGATCCCGGTGGTGGAGGCTTCGGTCGTTCATGCAACCGTGCCTGCGAGCACCATCAGTTGACCAGTCGAGGCTTCGGGTGACCTTTCGGCGTGCGGGTGCCAGACTGAGCGCCCCGGACAGTGAGGTGTGAGCCATGACGATTGCTGAGGAGCGGACGGCGGGCTGTCCCGTCGATCACGGCGGGGGGCGCTGCCCGGTCACCGACATCGACCTGTGGGACTTCGACATGTTCCAGCGCCAGGACCATCATGAGGTTCTGGCCCGGCTGCGCGAGACCGATCCCGGCATCCACTGGATCGACGAGGGTGACAAGGGTTCCGGCTACTGGGCCGTCACCCGCCACGACCACCTCAAGGAGGTCAACCGCCGGGCCGACGTGTTCTCATCCGCCCACAGCGGCACCCAGATGCGCGATCCCGAAACGAGGCTCAACGTTTCGGGCATAGAGACCGATCAGATCATGATCGACATGGACCCGCCCCGCCACACCCGCTACCGCAAGCTCGTCAACCGGGGCTTCACCCCCCGCATGATCAACCTGCTTGAGGACTACCTCCAGAACCGCACCGACATCATTCTCGACGCGGTGACCGAGCAGGGCCGCTGCGACTTCGTGAGCGACATCTCGGCCGAGCTGCCCTTGCAGGCCATCGCCGAGATGATGGGCATTCCCATCGAGGACCGCGCCAGCGTATTCGACTGGACCAACGCCCTAGTCGGCGGCGAGGACCCCGACTTCGTCAAGAGCCGCGAAGACACCCTCCAGGCCGCGGCCGACCTGTTCAACTACTCGCACCGACTCCAGACGGAGCGCCGCAGCACGCCCTCCGACGACATCGTCACCACGCTGCTGTCGGCCGACATCGACGGCCAGGCCCTCTCCGAGATCGAGTTCGACATGTTCTTCCTGCTCCTGTGCGTGGCCGGCAACGAGACCACCCGCAACTCGATCACCCGGGGGATGATGGCCTTCTTCGACTTCGGCGAACAGTGGGAGAAGTTCGTCGCCGATCCCGACCGTCACATGGAGACCGCGGTCGAGGAGATCCTGCGCTGGGCCACCCCGGTCATCTACTTCCGCCGCCAGGCGCTCTCCGATCACGACATCGGCGGGGTGAAGATCGCCGAGGGCGACAAGGTGATCATCTGGCACATGGCCGCCAACCGCGACCCACGGGCTTTCGAGGATCCGTGGAGGTTCGACATCGAGCGCACCCCGAACGACCACGTCAGTTTCGGCGGGGGCGGCCCGCACTACTGCCTCGGCGCCAGCCTGGCCCGCATGGAGATCCGCATCATGTTCCGCGAGATCGCCCGGCGCATGCCCGACATCCGCCTCGCCGGCGACCCGGCCTACCTGCGCTCCAACTTCATCGGCGGGGTGAAGCGCCTGCCGGTGGCCTACACCCCTTCGCCCTCGTATCGCACCGCACCGTTGCATCGCCTCGGCGCGGCAGCGGGCGCCTCCGGCACCGTCGGTTACGGCGGCCAGACCGAGCGTCCACAAGATCCGAAGTGAGATCCCTTGTCGTTGTCGGGTGAGACACGGGGCGGGGGCTGATGAGCCGAGCGGCTAGCGGTACGACGATCAGGTCCCTGAGCTTGATCGACGGGCTAGTCCTGACGCTCCTCAACGAGGAGAGCGGCTATTTCCGTCAGGTGCCCGGATGGAACCTGCACTGTGCCGTCATGGGCGCCGCCCTCGGCGAACTGTCGCTCAGGTCGCGCATCGACACTGACATGGACTCGCTGATCCTTCTGGACCCGACCCCCACGGGCGACCCGGCGCTCGATCCCGTCCTCGACAAGATCGCGGCCGAGTCCGTTCAGCGCAACGCCCAGTTCTGGATCGAGCGGCTCGCTCCCGACGCGGAGTCGATCATCGACATGACACTGGACCGGCTGGTCGGCCTGAAGATCCTCCAACATCACGAAGGCGAATTCTGGTCTCTGGTCGGATCTGCCTGGAGGTCGGGAATGCAGACGGGATCGGACGTGGGCACGGCTGTCGAGCACGTCAAGACCCGCATCAGCAGGGCCATTTTCGACAACGAGATACCGGACCCGCGAGACATCATCATCGTCTGCCTGATCGACACTTGCGATGTGCTGCGCTTCATCTTCGATCTTGATGAAGAGTCCGAGCAGCGTGTGAAAGACATCTGCAGGATGGACCTGATCGGCCGCGCCATCGCCGACGCGGTCGGGCAGAACATCGCAGGGCAGCTGTTGAGGCAGTCTGCTCTGAGCAGGCCGATTCCGGTTGTTCCGTTGCGAAAGCTGGTGCGCAGCAAACATCTTCGCAGCGGTAACGTGCCTGCGCTGTTCGCGGAGCTTCAACAGGAGTTCGGCCCGGTGTTCGAGATTCGACCGCCCTTCATGGACAACATGATCTTCCTGGCGGGGCCTGACATCAACCATTGGGTGCACCGCAACGGCCGTATGTATCTGAGAGCCAGGGACTACCTTGAGGACTTCGAGAAGGTGTACGGCGGGGTGGGCCTGTTGCCGGCGCTCGACGGAGCTGATCACTTCCGGTACCGAAAGTCCATTCAACCGGCCTACTCCCGCACGAGGCTGCTGGATCAGATGGGTGACCTCTTCTCCTACACGCGCAGCGAGTTGGCGAAATGGAAAGTTGGAGAGTCGCGCCCGCTGACGACCGCGTGCCGGACCTTGGTCAACGCCGCGATGTCGCCGATCACGGTCGGCATCGAGTCTCAGGACGTCCGCGGTGACATGCACAAGTTCAAGGAGCGGGCGCTCAAGACTCACGTCGGCAGAACCCTTCCCAAGTTCATGCTCAAGACACCCGGCATGAGGCGCCGTGCTCGACTGGTGGACGAGATCACCGAGCGGGTGCTGAACGTCCACACCCGGGCCCAGCGGGCCGGACTCCCTGCCGACCTTGCCGACGATCTGCTGACCATGCACACCAATGACCGGCAGTTCCTGCCGGAGTCGAATCTGCGGTTCGTGCTCTCGGCGCCGCTGATCGCCAGCATGTATGTCGGCGATCAACTCGCCTTCATCGTCTACGCCATGCTCACGCAGCCCGACTTCTACGACAAGATCCGCGGCGAGGCCGACGCTCTCTTCGCTGACGGCGATCCAGACCGCGAGGCCATCACCGGTTCGGGGACGGACGTCACCCGTCGCTTCATCATGGAGTGCATGCGCCTGTACCCGATCGTCCCGATGTCGGTCAGGAACGTGATGAACGCCTGTGAAGTCGAAGGCTGCGAGCTGTCGGAAGGGAGGCGCGTCTTCATCGCCCAAACGGCGACTCACTACATGGCGGATCTGTTTCCTGATCCCCTCACGTTCGACATCGACCGCTACGAGGCTCCGCGCAACGAACATGTCGGCACCCGTTACGCCCCCTACGGCCTGGGCACGCACTCGTGCCTCGGAGCGCGCCTGACCGAGATGTACATGATGACGAACCTGCTGATGATGGTTCACTATTTCAGGATCGACATCGCCTCCCGGAAGGCCAAGCTCAAGATCGACCCGTTCCCGTCGATGTCGCCGAGCAAGAAGCTGAAGCTCGTCGTATCCGAGAAGAGGCGAGAGCTACCCGCCTGACGCGCCTCGCTGGGGGGCGTGACGCTGGTAAACCTCTTCGGCCGCCACGTCGATGTCGTCCCACAGGCGCTGGACCGTCGAACGGAGGCGCATGTTCTCGTAGGCGCCCCACACAGTCATCGCCGGGGGCACCACCACGATCGAGACGAGCAGAGAATACCCGATCGTGATGGCTGCGGTAATGCCGAACTGCCGCGACCCGTCGAGCGGCGAGAACGCCAGCACGCCGAACCCGAACGCCGTCGTCAGCGCGGATCCCAGCAGCGCCGAACCGGTGGTCGCCAGCGTGCGGATGGCGGCTTTCTCCGGGTTGCGGACCTGAGCGAACTCCTCGCGGTAGCGGTGGATCACATGGATGGTGTAGTCCACGCCGATACCGATCGACAGCGCGGTGATGATCGAGGTGATCAACGAGTACGGAATGTCGAGCAGGGCCATCGTGCCGAGCACCCAGATGAGCACCAGCACGATCGGTCCGACCGCTATCACCGACAGCGTGGGCCGGCGCAGCGTCACCCAGAAGAAGACGGCGAGGATGCCGAGGGCCACCGCGACGGTCGTGCTGATCGATTCTGTCTGCCCTTCGGTGATCTGATCGGTGGTTGCGGCCGCCAGGATGCTCGTGGCCGTCACGGTGATGGCCGTGTCGTCGCCGGACCAGAGCGCCTCGATCTCCTCCTGGAGTACCGAGGTCGCCGCCGGGTCGTCGGTGTAGGTCGGGAACTCGAGCAGGATCGCGTCGGCCCCGTCGGGATCGTCGACCAGGACCCGGGCCAGGCCGGGATCGGCGGCCGCGAGCCCGGCCAGGAACTCCTGCATCAACACGGGATCGAGCTGGACACCCGCAGAGGCCCGCCCAAAGAGCGCGGCCAGGTCGGGATCGTAGTTGTCTGCCGGGTCGCCGCTGTCGTGGATCCAGTCGCGGGCGATCGATTCGTACGAGGCGCCCATCGGGCCTGCGGCCGCCTGCGGGCGGCGCTGCTCGTCCTCGAAGGCGTTGGCGAGGTCCCGGACGTTGAGCAGGGTGCGCGTCTCGGTGGCCTCGGCCTTCACGAGCACCCGGGCCTGCTCGGTCGAGCCGCCGACGGCCGCGTCGAGCGTCTCCATGTCGTTCAGCACCGTCCCACCCCGGGGCAGGACGTCGCGGATGCTGAACTCCGAATGGAGTCCAGTGGCCGCGAACCCCAACGCGACCGTCACCACCAGCACGACGATGAGGTACGGGGCCGGCCGGCGGGCCACCGCCGTCCCGAACACCTCGGCGGCCCGTTCGATTCCGGGCAGTGCTCCCGACACCGGCCGCGGCGCCTTGAGCCTGCCCCGCGCCTCGCGGCGCCGGTCGATGATCGTGCGTCCGGCCGGAACCAGCGACAGCATCACGATCAGGCTCAGGGCCACGCCCAGCGCGGCGACGACGCCGAAGTCCCCGATCACGCCGATCGGCGAGAACAGGATCGACAGGAAGCTGGCGATCGTGGTGACCGCGGCCAGCACGATCGGGACGCTGACGTTGTGCAACCCCGCCCGGACCGCGTCCAGCGTCGACTCGCCCGTGAGCCGGCGCTCGCGGTAGTGCGAGACAGCCTGAATCGCATAGTCCACTGTGAGGCTGATCACGATGATCGGCACCATCACCGTGAGCGAGCTCGGAGGGCCGATCCATCCCAGTCCGTCGGGACCGAGCCAACCCTCGGCGCCGACGATCCAGCTCACGGACAGGACAAGGCCCACGAGGGTGAGCAACAGGTCGGAGAGCGTTCGCAGGAACAGCAGGATCAGCCCGGCGATCAGCAGCAGCGCCAGCCCGATCAGGGGCGCCATCCCTGTCTCGGTGGCGTGCGTGTACTCGTCCTCGATCACGATCGGCGACACGCTGCTGACGCTCAGCGGACCCGTCGAGGCGACCGCCAGTTCGTTGATGGTCCGTTCGGCGTCCCAGACTTGCTCGTCGCCGGTGTCGCGGAGGAGGATGGTGCCGACCGCCACCGGCGTGCCGTCGGTGTCTGTCCCGGTCATCGCGTCGAGCGCCGCACCGATCCCGGGAATGCCTGCGGCGGCGTCGATCTCGTCCTGTGTGACCGATGCGGCATCGAGTCCGCCAGCGGCTTCGATGAGCAGCGAGGGCGCGATGATCGGATCCTGCGGCGCCAGCAGCCGCGCCACGCTCGGATCGCCGGTCGCGGCGTCGAGGAGGGCGTCCATCTGGGAGAGCCCAGCGGGGGTGAGCGCATCCCCTCTGAAGACCAGGGTCACGACGCTGGCGCCGCTGAACTCCCCGAAGAGGTCGTCGAGATCGGACACCGCGGTGGCGATGGGGCTTTCGGGGGGAAGGAACTCCACCGAGGCCCCCTCAGTCGGCGGCACGCGCCGGGATGTTCCCGCGGCCATCACGACAGTCATGAGAACCAGCACAAGAATCGTGATGGCCGGGCGGGCCGTGACCAGCCGGCTGAACCTAGCGAGCGAGCGATTCATGGCTCTCGACCGCGGCCGGGTGCAGGAATCCCTGGAGACTTCGGTGTTGACATGACCACATTCTCGCCCTTCTGGCTCCAGAGCCAGGGGTACTTTGGAGGCCGCTAGGGTCGAGCGATGCCCAAGGTATCACGAGTGCTCACTGGACTTAGGGCCTCAGACCGGGTCGGCGGGGGAGTCGCTCGCCGGATCCGGCGCTTCGACGGATGGCGCGACAGGGCGACCGCGCCGGATGGCGAGGGGGCACGCTATGACCACACCGAGACCGTCAAGGAGTATTACGACATCTCCAACGAGTTGATGGAGTGGGGCTGGGGAGAGTCTCTGCACTTCGCTCCGCTGTCGCCCGGCGAGAGCGTGAAGGACTCCAAGATCAGGCACCAGCGGCTGATGATCGACAAGCTGGAGTTGCGTGAGGGCATGACCGTGGTCGATGTCGGCTGCGGATTCGGTGGCCCGATGCGCCGTGTCGTCTCGGAGTCCGACGCCAGGGTCGTCGGGGTCAACATCAACGAGAACCAGATCGAAAGGGCGAAGTCGTTGACCGCGGCGGCCGGCCTCGACCGCATGGTCGACTATCTGGTGTGCAGCTTCATGGACATGGCGGCCGTGGCGGACGGCACCTTCGACCGCGGCTACGCGATCGAATCGACGTGCCACGCGCCCGACAAGGCGGGCGCGTTCGCCGAGATCCACCGCGTGCTGAAGCCGGGAGCCCTCTTCTGGGGCCAGGAGATGTGCCTGACCGACAGGTTCGATCCCGACGACGAGCGGCATCGTGGGATGAAGCAGGACTTGATGCACGGCATCGCGCTCGCCGACATCGCGACCTTCGGCGAGGTGGACCGGGCGCTCGAAGCGGCCGGATTCGAGCTGATCGAAGGCATGGACCGGGGCGCCGAACACGACGGCCCCTCCACGCCGTGGTATCAGCCTCTTGAGACCTGGAGCAGAACGATGGGCAACTCGTTGATCGGCGTTCCGCTGGGTCGTAAGGCGGCCGTCGGGGGAACCAGGCTGGCCGAGATGATGAGGATCATGCCGAAGGGCTCCTCGGCGGTCGTCGAGATGCTGAACAAGACCGCCGGTGCCTATACCGCCGGCGGCAGAGCAGGGATCTTCACGCCGCTGTACTGCTTCCTGGCCCGAAAGCCCCTCTAGCCCCTCCCCGCGGCTCCGCCTGTTCGTGGGAGTGGGCTCGACCCCGCCGAGCTCATGTCGAGGCGGCCTCCACCAGCCAGGCGAAGGCGGGGTCGGTGTCACGGGAGTCCAGCATCTCGGGATGCCACTGCACGCCGATCCACGGTCGCCGCTGCGATTCGATCGCCTCGACGGCACCGTCGTCGCTTCGGCCGGTGATGTCGTAACCGTCTCCGAGCCGGTCGATGGTCTGGTGGTGCAGCGAGTTGACCTGCACCTCGGCACCGTAGAGCGATGCCGCCAGCGAACCCTCGACTAGTTCCACGCGGTGTACAAGGGTGCTGGGGAGGTCGAAGCTGGCGTGGGCGGCCACATGCTGATGCAGGGTTCCGCCGCCGTGGACGTTGAGTACCTGGATGCCCCGGCAGATTCCCAGCACCGGCACCCCCGCCCGGGCCGCCCCGTCGAGCAGGCCCATCTCGAAGGCGTCGCGGGCCGGTTCGGGGGTGTACAGCTCGGCTCGGATCTCTTGGCCGTAACGGGCGGGTGCGATGTCGGCGCCGCCGCTGAGCAGCAGTCCGTCGAGGCGCTCGGCGTAGTCGGCCGGGTCGGCCACCGTCGGCAGGTACACGGGCAGGCCGCCGGCGGCGAGCACGCCGCGGCCGTAATCGCAGAAGTACAGGTCGATGTCGCAGTCGCGCAGCGCGTCCGGCTGAATGTTGACCTCGCCGGCCGTCCGGGAGCGGCCCGAGATGCCGATGAGCGGTCGGCTCGACACAGCCGAGAGTGTATGTTCCGGCCGTGCCTGATCCGTCCGCTTGCCACGCTGGTGCGGGCGCCACCGATGTGGACGGACCGCTGGCCTGGCGAGAGGCCGGCGACGGGGATCCGGTGGTTTTCCTGCACGGCCTTGGTGGTTCGCGCACCTCGTGGGAACCGCAACTGGCCGGCCTGGGATCCGAGTTCCGTTGCATTGCCTGGGATATGCCCGGCTACGGCGCCTCGGTGCCGGTCGCGCCCCTGACCTTCGCCACCATCGCCGACTCGGTGGCTCGCCTGCTCGACCGCGCCGGGGTCGAGCAGGCCCATCTGGTGGGCGAATCGTTCGGCGGGATGCACGCCCTGCACACCGCGCGGCGCCACCCCCAACGGGTGGCCCGCCTGGTGCTGGCCAACACCAGTGCGGCCTTCGGGCTGGACGGCACCGACCCCGCGGCCTGGCGGGCCGCCCGACTAGCCCCCCTCGACGCCGGCCTGACCCCAGCCGACATCGCCGCCGATGTCCTGACCGCCGTCGCCGGTCCCGCTCTCAGCGATGACGCCCTCGCCATGCGGGTGGCAGGCTTTGCTCGCATTCCGGCCGACGGGCTGCGAGCCGCCGTCGAGTGCCTGCCCACCCACGATGTGCGCGATCAGCTGGGCGCGATCAGCGCGCCCGCACTGGTGGTGGCCGGGGAACTCGACACCGAGACGCCGGTCGCTTACGCGCGTGTCATCGCCGAAGGACTGCAGAACGCCGAGTTGACCGTGCTCGACGGCGTCGGACACCTGGCCGTCTCAGAAGCCCCTCGGACCTTCAACCGCCTAGTGCGTGACTTCCTCGCCCGCGGTCGTGGGCTGGGACCCTCCGGCCCCAGGTGGGCGATATGAGTCCATTACATCATGTACGCCTGAAGCGATAACATCGTGCCGTGGTCAGAACGCAGACTGAGAACCATGACGCGTTTCTAGAGGACGCCTTCTCCGTGTGATTCCCGCCTTTGTCGACACCTCCGCGCTTGTCGCCTTCTTGCACGCCGGGGACGAGAACAATGAGCGCGCCGTCGCCGGTTGGTTTCGCCTGTTCGACGGCCTGGAGTCAGATCGGACTATGAGCGGCGGGGGTTTCGCCTCCCTTGGTAGCGGGCGACATTCTCACTCCTGAGCGGGCTGCTCTGGTGGAGCGGATGGCGGCGCTGGGGCCGCGCTTTGCCGAGCGGGCTGCGGCCCACGACCGCGACGCCACCTTCCCGACGCAGAACTGGGCCGACCTGCGCGACGCCGGGCTGCTTGGCCTTTGTGTCCCGGTCGCTGACGGCGGCCTGGGCGGCGACTTCGTGGCCTACGCCCTGGTCGCCGAGGAACTCGGCCGTCACTGCGCCACCACCGCGCTCACCTTCAACATGCACACCGCCACCACCATCCTCGTCGGCCAGATCGCCGACGACCTTCACCTCACCGCGGCCGAACGTTCGCTGCTGGCGGAGCGACGGGCCGAGCTGCGTCGCGGCATCACCGAGGACGGCACCATCCACAGCCAGCCCTTCTCGGAGGGCGCAGCCGCGGGCGCCACGGCGGGCTACTCCACCCGGGCGGTTCCCGCCGATGGCGGCTACCGGGTGACGGGGCGCAAGATCTTCGCCTCGCTGTCGGGCGCGGCCCACATCCACAACGTGGTCTGCCTCGTTCCCGGCGACGACCGGATCCGCTTCATGGGGGTGCCCGCCGACGCGGCCGGGGTCACCATCGAAGGCGACTGGGATCCCCTCGGTATGCGGGGCACCGACTCTCGCAACCTGGTGATGAGCGAGGCGTTGGTGCCCGAGGGAAACGAGTGGCTGCCGCCGGGCGCCTTCGATCAGGCCGCCAGTCGCTGGCCCTACTTCTACATGACGCTGTCGTTCGCATATCTGGGTCTGATGCGGGGCATCGTCGACGCCACCGGCGCCTACCTGCGCGGCGACGGGTGCGGCGGTCCGGCCCGTCGAGACCATCCGATCAAGCAGCAGGGCTGGGCCCAGATGAACCTGACCTACGACCGGGCCCAGTCGCTCACCTACCGGGTGCTGGCCGAGTGCGGCGTCGATCCCGGTGCCGAGCAGGTGCGGCGGGCCTGGTCGTCGGTGGTCAGCGTCATGGAGGGCGCCCCGGCGCTGGCCGCGCTGGCCCTGCAGGTGTGCGGCGGCCGCAGCATGTTGAGGCCGTCCTACCTGGAGCAGGCTTACCGCGACGCCCGCTGCGGTGCGGCCATGCTGCCCTGGAGCGTCGAGGTATGTCTCGACCGACTGGGACGCGCCGGGCTCTACCCCGAACACGACGAAGCTCCCGTGTGAACCGCGCTTCGGGCGGGTTTCGCCGGTGGCCAGCGTGATCCTGCCAGCGCCGAACGGTACCGTTTGGCACCGAACGTTCACCGTCGCATGACTAGGGGAGACATCATGACCGACTGGGACCGGATCCGCGTCCTGTGGCCCGACCATCTCGGGCTGGCCCGGGGCAAGTACCTGCCCGCCCGGCTGGCCCACAAGGGCACCAGCCACTGCGTGACTGTATTCGGGCTCGGCTATGACCGCAGCATGGCGCCCGCACCGGGCGCCTACCTCCTCGACGGCCTGCCCGACACCCAGATCAGCTTCGACACCGCTGACATCCGCCAGGGTTGGGACGACGACGCCACCGGGGTCGTCATCGGTGACCTGTCGATGCAAGGCGAGGCCTTGCCGGAGTCGCCCCGCGAGGCGCTGCGCCGGGCGGTGGCCGACTGGGAGGCCCTCGGCTACACCCCCAAGGTCGGCATCGAGCTCGAGGCCTATGTGTTCAGCGGCGGCCTGGGCAACCCCCGGCCCTACGAGACGCCGCGGTCCATGGTCTACGGGACCGGTGTCGGGTCCGATCCCGCTGGGGTCATCACCAAGCTGGTGCGCACGGCGGAGGCGTCCGGCATCGCCATGGAGTCGGTCAACGCCGAGTACGACGAAGGCCAGTTCGAACTCACCCTCGAGTACGGCGACGCCATGTGGGCCGCCGACAACGCCTTCCTGTTCCGGCTGCTGGCCCGCGAGACCGTGCTGACCGCTACCGACGCCGCGGGCCGGCCCCTCGGCCTTGACCTGACGTTTCTGGGCAAGCCGTTTCCGGGCGTCTCCGGCACCGGCGTCCATGTGAACTTCTCACTGGTCGACGCGCGGGACCACAACGCCATGTCGGACTCCGAGGGCGCCCACGGCATGTCCGATCTGGCCAGAGGCTGCATGGCAGGGCTGATCGAGCACCACTTGGGCATGACTGCGCTGGCCGCCCCCACCGTCAACGCCTACCGGCGCCTGCGCCATGGCGACCTCAACGGGTACTGGGCCAACTGGGGTGTCGAGCATCGCTGCGCCGGCAACCGCGTGCCCAGGGGCGCCGGTTCTCACATGCGGATCGAGAGCCGGATCGGCGACGGCGCGGCCAACGTCCACACCCTGGTGGCTACCGTGCTGCAGGCGGCTCGGCTCGGAGTCGTCGACGGGCTGGACTGCCCCGATCCCATGACCACCGACGGCTTCGACGAGATCAACACCGACATCCACTGCGCCCACAGCCTGAGCGCGGCCCTCGATGACATGGAGGCCGACGAGGCCCTGTGCGAGGCGGTCGGCTCGGAGCTGTGCGCCAACTTCGTGTTCAACAAGCGGGCCGAGTGGGACCGCTACACCGCCGGGGCCGGCGACGAGGCCGTCGACGACTGGGACGCCGTCAGTGGCACCGAGCCCCTATCCCAGTGGGAGCTGAAGCAGTACCTGCCCTACCACTGAGCAAGCGGGCCGCTGCCGGCGAGATGTGACCGACGTCAGATGACGATGCTCAAACCCCGGCTGTTGCTGATCCTCACCGAGAATCACACCCTGGTCGATCCCGACGACCTGGTGGGTCTGGTCCGAATGGCCGTCGATGCCGAGGCGGCCGGCTTCGACGCGGTGATGGCCAGCGAGCACATTGTGCTCGGCCCGTCGGCCGGAGCGCTGGGACGGCCTGCGAACCCCCGTGCCTACGCCGCCCCCGGCAACCA
>JAJDZO010000187.1 GCA_022824605.1 Acidimicrobiia bacterium | reverse complement strand
GGAAGTCGGCGCAAACCCTTCATCGAGGGTGACATCCTCTTCGGAAAGATCCGTCCCTACTTCCACAAGATCGTTGACGCTCCATTTGCAGGATATTCATCGACGGATGCGATTGTCTTCAGACCCAAGGAGGAGGTTCATCGAAACCGTGCCCTGGCGATCGCTTCAAGCGATGAGTTCGTCGGCCTCGCGACTGCAACGTCCAACGGAACAAAGATGCCAAGAGCCAATACGGAGATTCTGATGTCGCACGGCATTCCTCATCCGACCGACGATCTTGAGCGAGCCTTCAACGCAACGGTAGGACCGATGGACGACCTTCGAAAGATCCTGGCGGCGCAGAGTCGAAGGCTGCGAGAAGCTCGGGATCTTCTCTTGCCGCGTCTGGTGTCTGGAGAGTTGGATGTGTCAGAGCTTGACTTGGATCTGGTGGCGGTGTGAGTCCATCGGGGCTGACTGAGGATGAACTGGTTGAGAAGCCTGCGTTGCGGCTGTTGTCGCACCTGGGCTGGGAGGTGGCGTCGGGGTTCGATGAGGTGCTGGGGCCGGCGGGCACGCTGGGTCGTGATTCGCAGTCGGAGCCGGTGCTCGGGCATCGGCTTGGTGAGGCGCTTCGTGACCTGAATCCGGGCGTTCCTGCTGCGGCTCTGTCGGAGGCCGCCGAGCAGCTGCTTCAAGATCGGTCGGCGATGGATCGGACGAGGGCCAATCGTGAGGCGTACCGCCTGCTGCGGGAGGGGGCGAGGGTCGAGTCCGTCGGCAGTGATGGGAACCGTCGGACGGTCACGGTGCGGTTCGTCAACTGGAACGCGGTCGATGAGAACGACTGGCTGGCGGTCTCGCAGTTCTGGATCGCGGGAGATATGTACAAGCGGCGGGCCGACGTTGTGCTGTTCGTCAACGGGATCCCGCTGGTGTTCATCGAACTGAAGGTTTCGCACAAGAACGTCCGCGACGCCTACGGCGCCAACCTGAGCGACTACCGCGACACGGTCCCGCACCTGTTCTGGTCCAACGGGTTCGTCATCCTCTCCAACGGAGCTGACACGCGGGTCGGTTCGACGTTCGCTTCCTGGGGCCACTTCGCGGAGTGGAAGAAGATCAACTCCGAGGGCGAGCAGGGTGTCGTCTCGCTTGAGACTGCGCTGCGGGCGACGTGCGACAGGCATCGGCTGCTCGACCTGGTGGAGAACTTCGTGGCGTTCACCGAGCGTCCGGGCGGGCTGGTGAAGGCGTTCGCCAAGAACCACCAGTTCCTCGGGGTGAACAACTCGCTGGACGCTCTGCGGGAACTCAAGCAGCGGGAGGGCCGGCTCGGAGTGTTCTGGCACACCCAGGGGTCGGGCAAGTCGCTGTCGATGCTGTGGTTCACCCAGAAGGTGCTGCGCAAGGAGCCCGGCAACTGGACCTTCGTGCTCGTCACCGACCGCAAGGAACTCGACGAGCAGCTCTATGAGGACTTCGCCGACTCCGGAGTGATCACCTCCGGTCAGCAGGTTCACGCCGATACGTCGGCCCATCTGCGGGAGCTCCTGGGTCAGGACCACCGCTACGTGTTCACGCTGATCCACAAGTTCATCCCGCCCGAGAAGGGACAGCGGATGCCGGTGCTGTCTGAGCGCGGTGACATCGTGGTCATCACCGACGAGGCCCACCGCTCCCAGTACGACACGCTGGCAGCCAACATGCGCCTGGCGCTGCCGAACGCCTCGTTCCTCGGGTTCACCGGCACACCGCTCATCGTCGGCGAGGAGGAGACCCGCCGGGTGTTCGGCGACTACGTGTCGATCTACAACTTCCGGGACTCCATCGCCGACGGCGCCACCGTCCCCCTCTACTACGAGAACCGCACGCCGGAGCTGCAGCTCACCAACGAGGACTTCGACGACGAACTCGATTACCTCCTCGAGGAGGCGACCCTTGACGACGCCCAGGAGAAGGCAGTGGCGCGCCGCTTCTCCCAGCAGTACGAGCTGATCACCCGCCCCCAGCGACTCAAGGAGATCGCCGCCGACCTCGTCCACCACTTCGTGAACCGTGGCTTCAGGGGCAAGGCCATGTACGTGGCCATCGACAAGGCCACCGCAGTGCGCATGTACGACCTGGTCCACGCTGAGTGGGGGCGCTACCTCGCTGAGCTCGAAGCCCGGCTGGCTGACACGCCGGAGCTGGAGCGTCCCCACCTTGAGTCGCTGATCGAGTTCATGCGCACCACCGACATGGCCGTGGTGGTGTCACAGGCCCAGAACGAGATCGCCGACATGGCTCAGGCTGGGCTCGACATCGCCAAGCACCGCAAGCGCATGGTCAACGAGGACCTCGACTCCAAGTTCAAGGACCCCGACGATCCGTTCCGGCTGGTGTTCGTGTGCGCCATGTGGCTCACCGGGTTCGACTCGCCGTCGACCTCGACCGTGTATCTCGACAAGCCGATGCGCAACCACCTGCTGATGCAGACCATCGCCCGGGCCAACCGGGTGTTCCCCGACAAGGACAACGGTCTCATCGTCGACTACGTGGGCGTGTTCCGGAACCTCGAGAGGGCCCTCGCCATCTACGCAGCGGACCGGACCGGGGCAGATGTCGACTCGCCGATCCGGCCCAAGGACGACCTGATCGCCGAACTAGATGCGGCGCTCGCCGACGTCACCGAGTTCTGCGAAGCGAACGACGTCGATCTTCACGACCTTGAGGCCGCGCAGGGCTTCGAGTTCGTCGCCCTGCAGAAGGCGGCCGTGGAGGCGCTACTCATCGACGAGCCGACCCGCCGCCGGTATGTGTCGCTGGCCCGGCAGGTCCGCAAGACCTTCAAAGCGTTGCTGCCTGATCCCGAAGCAATGGCGGTCACTCACCGCGTCGCTGTGATCCGCTCGATCGCGTCGAAGATCGAATCGGCGTCGGAGGCGCCCGACATCAGCGGCGTCATGGACTCGGTGTCGGATCTGCTCGACCGGTCAGTCGGGGCCAAGGAGTACATCATCCGCTCCGCCGATGGAGCCGACCCGCTGATCGACCTCAACCAGATCGACTTCGAGCAACTCGCCCTGCGCTTCGCCGCCAACAAGCGCACCGTCGCCAAGACCGTCAAGGAGGACTTGGAGAAGCGGCTCGACGACGCTGTCCGCAAGAACCCGACCCGGCTGGACCTACCCGAGCGCTTCCGGCGACTCATCGACGAATACAACGCAGGCACCCACAACATCGAGGAGCTGCTCCGCCGTCTCGGCGCCCTCAACAAAGAACTCAGCGACGAGGAACAGCGCGCGGTCCGAGAGGGTTTGACCGAAGCAGAACTCGCAATATTCGATCTGCTCACCAAGCCTGAGCCAGAGCTAACCGATGCCGAAGTGAGGAAGGTGAAGGCAGCGGCCAAGAAGCTGCTGGAGCACATCGAGGAGAAGCTCGTCCTCGACTGGAAGCGTGACCAGCAAACCCGCTCGGCCGTCAGGGTCTTCGTCAAGGATGTCCTCGACGCCGAACTGCCCCCCGCCTACGGGCCCGAGATGTTCACGCGGAAGGTAGACGCCATCTTCGACCACATCTACGTCAGCTTCGGCGACGACGGAGACGGTGGAAGCGTCTACGACGCCCCCGCCGTCGCCGCTGGTTCAACCAGCGCTGTCGCAACCCTGCCGACCACCGCGGAACAGGTCGACGATGCACTCCTAGTCCAGATCTGCGCCGATCCGGCACTGCGCGCCCGGTTGTTGGAGGAGATTCTCGGCACGACCGCCACCTGGGCCAGCGCCACCGAAGAACTCCTCAGCCACGACGAATCACGAACTGTCGAATACAAGCAGACCGCCCGATGGAACGTGCAGGAGAAGCGGCGGGACAAGAGGATGGAAGCGGTCGTGGTCAAGACGGTTGCTGGCATGCTCAACGACCAGGGCGGAACCCTGCTGATCGGAGTGGCCGACGATGGTAGGCCGGTCGGCCTGAACGACGACTACGCCCAGGTCAAACCCCCCAACGCCGACGGCTACATCAACTGGCTCGACATGCTGTTCGAGAACAGCATCGGGCACGCCGGCGCCAGTCGCCTCCGAATCCGCATCGACCAAGTGAACGGCCACGACATCTGCCGCATCGACGTGCCCTCCAGCTCCCGCCCCATCTGGGTCAAGAACAAGGGCAACGACGACATCCTCTACCAACGCCGCAACAACTCAACGCGACCGATCCCACCCGCGGAGGTAGACGCCTTCATCGCCCAGCGCTTCGGTTAGTGGGGCTCGGACACGCCTCTGCGACGTTGGCGGGCATATGTCAGGGCGTGGGACTCCTTCGGCATCCTCCCAACGGGTGAGGTGTTACTGAGCAAGTCGTTCTGCTCGATGTCATACATGTGGTCCAGTTCAGATATTAGTGCACGACCTAAGACCGCAATCAGCACGAAATGTTGGCAGCACCTAGAAAGAGGCTTCTAGCCTTGAGATCGTCGTCTAAGTGCTCCAGCAAGGTTTTCATGCCATGCGATAAAGGTCGGCTTACTGGAAAGCACCTTATCTAGGGCGCCATGAATTCGCTTTAGTATGGGTCTCAAGGAACTGCTAATCGAATACGCTCGTACCAGAGCTGCTTGAAACTCTTCGAGCGAACTGAAGGCATCAATGGTCGTGTCTCTCATGGTGGCCAGGCCTTGTAATAGGCTCCTAGCTGCTTCCACGTCATCCTCATCCATAGATGATACATGCTCCGAGAATAAGTTGATCCCTCCGCCCACACTCTCCACTTGATCCAAATACGCCGTAGCGAGACTCTCCATTTCCAAAGCAGGTGTCTCCAGACTTCGACTAAGCCTTTGCACAATTGCTAGACGGACTGAGGCAGGCTTGCCTGATGAGTTCGCAGTGGTGATAGCAGCCGCTGCTTGCGCAGTATCCGCGCCAATCCTCTCAGTAGTCTGGCCTAGTGAAGTGACGGTGATGATGAGTTCTTGAAACGCTTCTTCCGCCTCAGCCTGCAGTTCTATAAAGCCCGGGCCGTCATCAACTGGTGGATGCTCTGGCGTGATCCGCCCTCTGTCGGACTGTCGTGAACGATCCATCGCCGCGACCACCTGCAGAGCAAGCTCTTCCATAGCTCTACGCACCTGGTTGGATTCAAAATCTTCAAATCGCAGACCCGTCCAGTTGAAGTATTGTCGATCTGAGAGGATCGACGCGATCTCATCCTCAGTGTCGTCGAGCGCATGAGTGTCCACATACAGGATTGGAATGATCAGATCATCACGACCTAAGCGCTGTTCACGATCTATAAAGAGCGTGATTTCTGCTCGACAGTTCTCACGCCTTAGGAAGGACGGTGTTATGATCGCAATGAGTAGTGATGTCTCGTCAATCGAATTTTCGATCCGGCTTCGCCACTGCTCACCCACGAAGATGTCGTTGCGGTCCTGAAAGATCGAAAATGCTTCTCCGGTCTGCATTCGGATCTCTGCCTCAAGCCGACGCCTGAGTTCCGTGATACGCCCTCCGTCAGCAGCATCGTCTTCACGAACGTAGCTTAGAAAGCCAGAGATCTCGCGCATACTGTTGGACATCATCTGGCGAGTCCTTCAGGCAGCGGACATAGGCCAAGGCAAAACAGGACCACTGATGCCAGGGCTCTGCGACGACATGGTGTTGTTACGCAGTCGGCATCCTTTCTGAGCTTCGGTTAACTCAAACGGACGCGACCTGTTTAGACACTCCGTGTGCCGGGCGCATTCGGATCGACGATGAACGTTCTTGTCGCACATCAGCGCGGTTGCGGTACTCCACTGAGCCATTCGGGCATCATATAGCAAGATCTTGAGAGATCTGGCTCAGATGCTAGGGGTTCATTTGGTCTCATCCGATGGGCTTGGAGATGCTGGTGCATCAGGGCGGATGGGACGAGGCGCTCCTGGTGGTCGGGCCGCTTCTGCTGTGCGCCGGCATCGTGTGGAATGCCAAGCTACGGGCGGTCAAGCTGTCCCAGAGCTCCGCAGGCGAAGATGAGTGACCTGATGAGTGACCCGTGGTCCGGCTCGACCTACTCGACTCGAACGCCGGCACCGAGCGACGCCACGTCGCCGGCCAGGTCCTCGTAGCTTCGGGCCACGTGATGGGCGTCGGTCACCACCATCGGCCCGTCAGCGCCGACTCCGGCCACGGCCAGCGCCGCGCCGGCCCGGATGTCGTGGGGTGCTGGCGACCGCGTCAGGCGTGGGGTGTCGTCACCGAGAACCTGTTCCCGGGGCGGGTCCGACCTTCGGCTATGGCGCAGCCGAACAGGGTGGCCGATTCGATCAGCGTCACAATCGGTGCCAGCGGACGTGGCGGAGTCACAGGTTCGGGAGCTGGTCGGGAGTGGCCTGATCGCATGGCTTCTAGGCGCGGCTCGAACAGAGACAGACTCAGCTGGCGGTAGCGACGCTTCGCTGCATGACCAACACACCGGACCAACAACCCCAACCACCGGCGCCGTGGACAGACCTCAACCACCAAATCACTACCGCCATCAACCAGCTGATCACCAATGTCTAACAACAGCCCACCAACCAGAACTGGCTATTCAGGCTCTCCGCGTATGAGGTCGGAGTGGGGGTGGTAGGGGTCCGCGGCTGAACGCGAGGGATCCCCCAGAATCGGCGCTGACAGGCAGCCGAAGACCTGGAGGATCCCTGTGGAATGCGACCCTATGCGCGTCTGTGAGCGGCTGGTGGGACTGGGCGACGTCGAGGTGCTCGGCGTCGGCGACGAGCCCGGCGAGCCGCTGAGAGTGCACATCCGCAGACGGGCGCCGAGCCCGGACTGTGAGGTCTGCGGCGGGGCGCTGTGGTCCGATGGCGAGCGGCAGGTGGGGCTGGTGGACCTTCCGGCGTTCGGGCGGCCCGCTCGGCTCGTGTGGCACAAGCGCCGGTGGCGCTGCCCGCAACAGGGGTGCTCGGCGGGCACCGTCACCGAGCAGGATCGGGAGATCGCGCCGCCGCGGGAGAAGCTGACCGCGCGGGCGGGGCGCTGGGCGACGCGCCAGGCGGGCAGGGCGCGCCCCGTCGACGAGGTCGCCGCTGAGCTGGGATGCAGCTGGCACCCGGGTGAACGTGTCGGTGCGGCGCTGGGGCTCTGCGCTGCTGGCCGCCGACACCGAGCGGATCTCACAGGTCGAGGCGCTGGGCCTCGACGAGACCCTGATGGGGCGCCGGGGCCGGTTCAAAGACAAGTCCTGGCCCCGCCAGCATCGTCGACGTCGGACGGGGCCAGTTGCTCGACATAGTCCCCCGCCGCACCGCCACAGCGCCCACAGAGTGGCTGCTGGGCCGGCCCCGCGAATGGCTCGATGAGATCCGCTGGGCGGTGCTGGACCTCTCGGGGCCCTATCGGGCCGCGTTCGACACCGCGGTGCCCGCAGCTGGCCAGGTCGCGGACCCGTTCCACGTCGTGCGGTTGGGCAACGACGCCCTCGACGAGGTCCGCCGCAGAGTCCAACAGCAGACCCTGGGACATCGCGGCCGCAAGCACGACCCCCTCTACAGGGCCCGCAAACTGCTCGTCTCCGCGTCCGAGAAGATCACCGACTCCGGGCGCATCCGGCTGCGGGGCCCACTCGACGCGGGCGACCCCCACGGCGAGGTCCGCGACGCATGGCACACCAAAGAGACCCTCCGCTCGATCAATGACATCGACGACCCCGAAACCGGGCTCGAGACCGTCGAACAGCTCTCCGCGGACCTCCAGGACCCCGGCCTGCCCCCCGAGATCAACCGCCTCGGCCGCACCCTCTCAAGATGGCGAACCCAGATCGCCAACTGGCACACCGCCAAAGTCACCAACGCAGCCACCGAAGCCGCCAACAACCTGGTGAAACGCGTCAAACGCGCCGCGTTCGGGTTCACCAACTTCGCCAACTACCGCATCCGCGCCCTGCTGTATGCCGGCAAACCCAACTGGGCACTGCTCGACACCCTCACCCCGACCTAAAACGCGGAGAGCCGCATTCATGGTGCTAGCTACGCGTTCGATTCTCCTAGACTTGTAGGGCCTCGCCGACGTGCGGTCGAATAGCCTTCTCAAGACGAATCATCGCGTCAACCATTGCCTCAGCTATCTCAGACCACTTCTCCTCATTGTCTAATCCACCTAGGTCGAGACTAAGATAGAATCTACGGGAACGGATACCCTCAGACTTCGTTTCCCAAGTCAAGGCCTCACCAAAGGCCTCTTCAATAGCTGATCTCTGAGAATAGAGATTGTCAAACACGCCGTCGTTCCAAAGAGACTCGTCAGGTCCCTTGTCGATGTAGACTACGACACTCGTGTTGGTCTTCGCCACATTGTAATTCAGCGCTACACCAGAACGCTCATTAGATCGGCTACTAATATAGTTGGCCTTCACAGGAGACCAACCGGAATGGAGCGTTGTCTTGGTCTGTGCATGGTCAAGCAGAACTCGCCAGAATGCTTGTCTGCGCCGATGCAAGTCAGATTGTTCACTCTTCGTTGATGCTATCTCTTTGGCCGAATCGGATGGGCCTACGATGAGTGTGAGCAGCGGTGCCGGCGGTGACTCGCCGATTCGGATTGCCTGCAGCCTGAACATGTAGGCCTGAAGAGAAGTCGAATCATTAAGCCATGCGAGCACTCTTACATGTTCGGCGCGAGGATTACCCACGATCCATATTGCTACGGATGCTTCCAACGCAGTAGCGTAGGTTAAGACCTTGCCGAGGTGATCGTGGTCTGATCTACCAAGCTGATTCTCTACAATTACTGTCTCCCCATCAACGTTTTGTGCTGTCATATCGACGGCGAAGGATCCCACTGACTGTTCGCGCTTTACGGACTCGGGATCGATCGGAACGACCAAGTCATCATCAAGCAAGTCGATGTTGTCTTGCAGCCATGTGGTGAAGTTGAGTGCTTCGTGAGGCCACACATCGCGGATCGGCGTTTTTGAGATTCGTGCGATCTCCATTTTTGCGGCCCCTTACGTGGATATGGTCTTGGCTGTCGAGTGTCTATCCGAAACGGCAGAGATTCACTCACTACCAGATCACAGGGCTCAGTTGAAGTCGGCCGCCTCCCGAAGTCGGTCGGCCAACGAGGCGAGTTCAGGCGACATCACGAGGTTGTCCCGCCAACGTGTGGGGATCGCCTGGGCTCCGTAGTGGGCGCCGGCTATCTGGCCGTAGATGGCGCCGGTAGTGTCTGCGTCGTTGCCGAGGTTCACGGCTAGCAGGGCGCCCTTCCGAAAATTGTCGGAGCGGTGGAAGGCCCAAAGGGCCGCCTCGAGCGACCGGACTACGTAGCCCGTCCCCGTGATATCGGGCGGGTTGCGATCCTTGAACGATCCTGCTGCGACGCGTGCGATGCCTTCTGCCAAGGGCTCGCGCTCCCATAGTCGGTCCACGGGGCAGTGGCCGGGCGACAGCAGTGTTTCCTTGTCGACTCCCCGTAGAGCGCCGACCAGCAGGCCTGCGAAGTAGCGGCAGGCGTCGACGGCCTCCTGTGCCTGGTGGGTGGTCCTGGAACTCTCGGCGGCCTTGGCGATGGCCTCGGCCGGGTCGTCCACGTAGTACATCGGCACCGGCGCGAGCCGCATCAGCGAACCGTTGCCGGCGCTGTGCGGATCCGTGGACCCGGCGTACGGGTCGCCGTTCTCGACGAACCGGGCCAACGCGGCGCTCACGGTGTTGCCGATGCCGAAGCAGGCTCCCGTGGAGGACATGTAGCCCTCGCGCCACCAGCGCACGTAGCGCTGCATCTGGTCCGCTGCGTCGAACCCGTCGCACTCGAGCAGGCTCGTGGCCAGGCACAGCGCCATCGACGTGTCGTCGGTCCACTGGCCGGGCTCCAGGCGGAACGGCCCGCCGCCGACCATGTCGTCGATCGGCTCGAAGGTGCCGGGCGGTCGGAACTCCAGGGTGGTGCCCAACGCGTCGCCGACCGCCAGGCCCAGCAGGCAGCCCCGGAACCGGTCCCGGGTCGTCGGCTCGCCGGCCGGCGCCGCAGCAGCACCGCTCACGGCTGCTCGCGCCAGCGGCGTATGTACTCCCGCTGCTCGTGGGTCTGCGGGGAACGGGGGACCCGCACGCTCTTCGCCACGCCCTGCCACCACTCGGCGATCTGCTCCAGGGCTCCGTCGCCGGTGAGCCCGTGGCGCACCAGCCAGCAGCCGACCACGGTCCCGGTGCGGCCGATCCCGCCCCAGCAGTGGACATACACCGTCCTGCCGCCGTCCAGGGCGCCGTCGACGGCGTCGAGGATGGCCGCCATCTCCGCAGGGCTGCGAGGCACCGACATGTCGACGATCGGGTGATGCTCCCACCGGACCTCCACGCCCTCGGCCCGCCCCTGCTCCAGCGCGACCTGCGCGTACGGCTCCAGGCCGTCGGCCGGCCGGGTCAGGTCGACGAAGTGGTCGATCCCGGCCCGCAGCAGCGTCCGCAACCGGCCAGCGGCCTCCCTGCGACGCCACGCCCCCGGGTACTCCCCCGCCGCGAACCGGCCCGGCACCACCCAGTACGCGTTAGCCATCGGCCGATCGACGCCGCCAGATGCGCTCATGTACACCTTCTCACTGTGCCGCCCCGACGCGCCCGACACTAGATCGGACCGCCGTACGGGTCGCCGGGCAGGGCCTTCCGGGCGACCCGGCGGCTGCCGAGCGTGCCCCGCTCGGCCAGCTCCTCGTGCAGAACGCCGTTGATGCCCCACACCGTCAGCCGCCTGGGATCCGGCTCGTAGCCCTCTTACCCCACCGCTTCCTGCGCCTGGTGCGTGGTCCTGGAACTCGCGGGCTATCTCGCTGCGAGATCGTTTTCCTCGGCCCACTTGACGAACTCGCCAGGGCCGAAGGGCAGGTGGTAGTCGGTGGCGATGAGTTCATCAGCGAGGTCGCTCACGTCATCGAGTGTCAGCATGTTCGAGAAGATGAGCGGTTCCATCTGCGGACGGCCAGTAGACAAAAGTCCAGGCCGCGTTCTCGGGCAACTTCGAGAGGTCCGGCAGGTCGTCCTCTGACCAGGTCTCGGGCAGCATGCCGATGGGATTTCGAGCAAGCTACGCCTGCCCACCGGCTCAAGGATATCTCAACATCACTATACATCATGTAAGATACGCCGAATGTCGGCACATGCCGCAACTTGCCCCGGGCCGGATGACTGAGATGAGAACCTGGCAATACGAACCAGACGAGAACCCGAAGCGCAAGCATCATTGGGACAAGGATCACGCCGGGTTTGTCGAGGTGGGGCCGAACCGCGTTGGCAAGTGTCCGGCGACGATGAACCCGTCCGATGTCCAGGCGCTTCTCGATGACGCGGTCCCCTACGTCCCACCGCGCTGGAGCCGCTCGTACCCCCCACGCCTGTACGCAGTGAGCGGCGGCGTCGTCTACCGGGCTGCACCGACGAATCCAGGAACGTCGTACCATGGGTTCCCCGAACACCCGTCAACGTTCCCGCGCGGAGGCAACGCGAGGGATGTCAAGAACGAACTACTGGAGCGCGCCACACAGCAAGGATGCGAGAGGGAGGTGCGGCGATGGATGAACTGGTAGCCCGGTCGGGTGACGGAGACATCGAGTTCGTGCTGACCTGGCGGCCCAGGCGCCCGAAGGCAACCGCGGCCGAAGCGACCAGAGGACGCCTGAGGGTGAGCCTTCGGGGCAGAGCCGTCTGGCACGGCGCGGACGAGAACAACGGGTTCGAGTGGACCTGGGTAGAACTTCTCGAGTTCCTCGCGGAGTCATGGCTGTACCTCGCCATCGAGGACGGGGCTCCTCTCGGCGTCGGCCTTGATGCCGCTCCTCGGATGCTCGCAGCCGCCGAGGCGGCGATCGATTCGGGATCCTCGATGGGGTCCGACGTCGAGCACGAGCAGCTTGAGGCATATCGCACGACCCACGACCTGGCAGAGGCCGTACAGGGCGCGGTGATGCCGCCGCTGTGGATCGTGAGATCCGGCAACTCCGGCTGGGTGGCCTCGGCTGCGTCGACTGCCGCAGCTCCGTTCCAGGAGTTGCTTGACGTCTTGAGCAACGTTGGCGACTCCATCGCGTCGCGGCTCGATGCGGTAGCCGACGAACGGGCGCGCACGGCGGTCGGGGCATGGCGGACACGCAACGACCACGACCGCCTGAAGGTCATCGAAGCGGCCACCGGTTACCCGCCGGAACTCGTGGCTGAGATCGAGTCGGCCTTCTACTCCTACGACGAGCGCGACTGGAGCGCGCCTCGATCCGATGAGCTTTTGGCCGCGGCCAGACTCGTCGGTCCCCAGCCATCTGCGACGCTTAGGCCCATCCTCGAAGCGGTCAGGGCGGTCCAGCTGTCCGACAGTTCTGCGTTGAATGGCGTCTCTGACGCAGCACTGGCGGTAGTCGCCGAGCTGCAGGACGAGCGGCCGCACACACAAGGACACGAGTTGGCCATGTGGCTGCGGTCGAGGCCTGGAATCGTTCGTCGCGCTGGAGGCGCAAACCCCGACAGGATCATCGAGTCGTGGGGCGTGCCGCTCGTTGATGTCAGTCTCGGACTCGGCGACATCGACGCGATCGGATGCTGGGGCCCGAGGCACGGTCCAGCGGTATTGCTCAACTCGGATGCGCGGTACGCCTCAAGCTCAGGCCGGAGGCGAGCGACGCTGGCACACGAGATCTGTCACCTGCTGGTCGATCGCGGAAGCGCACTGCCGCTTGTCGAGGTTCTCGGTGGCAAGACAGCCGAGCACGTTGAGCGGCGGGCCCGCGCCTTTGCGGCTGAGTTGCTCTTGCCCCGACAGATCGCTGGACAGGCGTTCCAAGACAATGAAGGCGACGAAGAGCATGTAGCTCGGTCGCTCCGCTCGAGATTCGGGGTCACCTCGGAATTGCTCGCATGGCAGGCGAGGAACTCTGGAGTCCCGCTCGCGCCGCGCACATGGCACTTCTTGTCGGGTCTCGTGCGAAATCCGTCCGAATTCGGCTGGAGACAACACTCGACACGGCCTTGAGGCGGTGTCTCGGCATCGCTCATGCAGCGGGACCTCAGATCTGTTCGAGATCCGGTCCGATCCTCTGGAGGAACTCGATTCCCCGTCTGACCGCCGCGAATCGGCAGCGCCTGGAGCCCTCAGGCGAGTTCGTCGGCTACTGGGAAGACGTTGGTGGTCAGGCCGCCGTCGACGATGATGTTCTGGCCGGTGGTGTAGGCGCCGTCGGCGGAGGCCAGGTAGGCGTAGGTCCCGGCGATCTCGGTGGGTGAGCCGAGGCGGTTCATGGGGACGATCGGCCAGCTCTCTCGGGCGGCCTGCATGGCCTCCTCGCTGCCCAGCAGCGCCAGTGACATGGGGGTGTCGAGGGGGCCGGGGCTGACGCAGTTCACCGTGATGTTGTGTTCGACGAGTTCGATGGCCATGGTCTTGACGAGGCTGATGATGCCGGCCTTGGACACGCCGTAGTGGGCGTCTCCGGTGGATGCGGCCACCCCTGAGATCGAAGCGGTGTAGAGGATCGTGCCGCCGTTGCCGGCGGCCACCATGGCCCGGGCGGCGGCTTGGCCCAGCACGAACGACGCGGTGAGGTTGATGTCGATGATCCGGTACCACTCGTCGAGCTCCAGCTCCAGGAAGTCGTGGATCGAGTCGGCGCCGGCGTTGCTGACCAGCACGTCGAGGCGGCCGTCGCCACGCACCGCCTCGTCCACGGCCCGCTGGCAGTCGGGCGGGTTGGCCACGTCGCCGACCACGGTCCGGGGCTCGGCGCCGAT
>JAJDZO010000317.1 GCA_022824605.1 Acidimicrobiia bacterium | reverse complement strand
TCACCGCCATCGAGGCGCTGCGGGCCTACGACATCATCGCCGCCCTCAACGAGCCTCGAGGCACCGACGTGATGGGCACCCTGGTGACCAAGAGCCTGCTGGGCGAGGGCGGCGGGCGGGTCGGGTTCGGGTCGGCCTACGGGGTGGTGATGCTGCTGCTGTGCCTCGGCTTCATCAGCTGGTACGTCATCAACCATTACCGGGAGTCGGAACTGTGAGCGACACGGCCGTCGCCGCACCCCCGGCCCGCACTGCACCGTCGGCTGGTGAGCGCAGCCGCTTGGGCGTGCGGCCGATGAGGCTCGCCCTGCACGCCTTCCTGATCGTGATGGCGGTGGCCTGGCTGGTGCCGGTGGGAACCGCGGTGTACAACTCGTTCCGGTACTACGAGGCGGACACGCAGCCCAACGGGGCCTTCTCTCTGCCCGAGACGCTCACCCTCGACAACTACCGCGACGCCTGGAACGTGGGCGAGATGGCCAAGACGTTCGGCAACACCGCCTTCATCGTGCTGCCCGCGCTTATTCTCACCCTGCTGCTGTCGGCCATCGTGGCCTACGCATGCACCCGCTACAGCTGGAGGTTCAACATCGCCTTCCTGGTGCTGTTCACCGCGGGCAACCTCATGCCCCAGCAGGTGCTGTTCCAACCGCTGTTCCAGTTCTTCAAGCGCATGCCTTGGCCCGACATCCTCTCCGACACCGACACCGGCAGCCTGCTCGGCACCAAGATCGCGGTGATCCTCATCCATGTGGCCTTCCAAGTGGGCTTCTGCACGTTCGTGTTGTCGAACTACATGAAGACGATCCCCAAAGAGATCGACGAGGCCGCCGCGGTGGACGGGGCCGGCGTGTGGCGCCGCTTCTTCCAGATCATCCTGCCGCTCACCCGACCGGTGATGGCCGCGCTCGGAACCCTCGAGTTCACCTGGCTCTACAACGACTTCTTCTGGGGCGCGGTGCTGCTCAACCGGGGCGACGAGCGGCCCATCACCTCGTCGATAGCGGTACTCAACGGGCAGTACGCGAGCGATTTCAACCTGATCGCAGCCGCGTCCATCATGATCGCGCTGCCTACGCTGGTCGTATACCTGATCCTGCAGAAACAGTTCATCTCGGGGTTGACGCTCGGCGCCAGCAAGGGCTGAGGTCGCGACACCCAAGGGATCTGGGACGGTTCGCTTGATCCATCTGCGCGGTCGCGGCACCGATGTGGTGGTCGACCTCTCTCATGGTGTTCCGGTGATCGTGCATTGGGGCTCGCCCCTTGCCGCGCCCGGCGAAGCAGCCCTGGAGGCTGCCGCGCATCGACCGCTGGTGCCCGCGGCGCCCGATGTCGTGGCCCCGATCTCGGTCGTGCCCGAGCACGGCTCCGGCTTTCCGGGGCGGCCGGGACTGCTGGGCTCCCGGCCGGACGGTCGTGGCTGGGCGCCTCGGTTCCGGCCGGATGGGCACACCGTCGACAGCGACGGGCTGACCGTCGAGGCGCGCGACGATGTGGCCGGGCTCGCGCTCACCACCATCATGACCCTCGACCATGCTCTGTCGGTGCGGGTCGAGTTGACCAACGTGAGCGTCGATCAGACCTACGGGCTCGCTGGCCTGAGCGTCACCCTGCCCGTGCCCGAGCGGGCCGGCGAGCTTCAGACCTTCACCGGGCGCTGGAGTCGGGAGTTCCAGGCGCACCGGACCCCCTGGGCCCGCGGAGCGCACATCGCCGAGAACCGGCGGGGCCGAACCTCCCACGAGAACCCGCCGGTGGTGTTCGCGGGAACCGCCGGCTTCGGCGAGTGCAGCGGCTCGGTGTGGGGCGCCCACCTTGCGTGGAGCGGCAATCACACGCTGTTGGCCGAACGGCTGGCCGACGGGCGGCGATACCTGCAACTCGGCGAACTGCTTCACCCCGGAGAGATCACACTCGAGCCCGGATCGTCCTATCGCAGCCCCGAGGTGGTGGCGGTCCACAGCGACACCGGGCTCGGCGCGGCCGGCCGGCAGTTCCATCGGCGGCTGCGGGTACGACCCGAGCATCCGAAATCGCCCCGGCCGGTGATGTTCAACAGCTGGGAGGCGACCTACTTCGATCACGACATCGACCGGCTCCGGGAGCTTGCCGACCGGGCGGCCCGCATCGGCGTGGAGCGGTTCGTGCTCGACGACGGCTGGTTCGGTTCGCGTCGTGACGACACCTCGGGCCTCGGCGACTGGGTGGTGTCGGCCGACGCCCACCCCGACGGCCTCGGTCTGCTGATCTCGCATGTCACCGGGCTAGGCATGAGCTTCGGCATCTGGGTGGAGCCGGAGATGGTGAGCCCCGACAGCGACCTGTACCGGGCCCATCCCGAGTGGGCGCTGACCACCAGCGGTTACGAGCCCGTGCTGGCCCGCAACCAACTCGTGCTCGACCTCGCCCGCCCGGCGGCGTTCGACCACGTTCTGCGGCAGCTCGACGCACTGCTCAGCGAACACGACATCTCTTTCCTGAAGTGGGACATGAACCGCAACCACATCGGGGGCAGCGGTGCCGACGGTGCGGCCGGATCCCATGCCCAGACCGAGGCGGTGTACCGGCTCATGGATGAGCTGCGCCGGCGCCATCGGGGCTTGGAGATCGAGAGCTGCTCGTCCGGCGGGGCTCGCGTCGACCACGAGATTCTCCGCCGCGCCGAGCGGGTCTGGACCAGCGACAGCAACGACCCCCTCGAGCGCCAGATGATCCAACGGGGTGCGTCGATGCTGATCCCGCCCGAGATCATGGGCGCCCACATTGGGCCGGAGCGGTCCCACACCACTGGCCGTCGCCACGACCTCGCCTTTCGGGCCGCCACTGCGCTGTTCGGGCATCTGGGCGTGGAATGCGACCTGCTCGAACTCTCCGACGGCGAACTCGACGACCTGGCCGACGCCATCGCCGTCCACAAGCGATTCAGACCGCTGCTGCACGGCGGCGATGGGGTGCGCTTCGACACCGAACCCGCTTACCTGGCCCACGGCGTGATCTCGACGGACCGCGCCGAGGCGCTGATCAGCTACGCCGCGATCGCGTCGGCGCCGAGCCAGACGCCCGCCTCCCTGATGGTCGATGGGCTCGACGGTGACCGGACCTACCGGGTCGAGCGGGTGCCGCTTCCGGGAGAGCGAACCGTCGGCGCCCGGTCACTGCCGGACTGGTTCGAGCACGGTGCGTTTCGGCGCGGCGAGGAGTTGGCCCGCCTCGGCCTGCAACTGCCGCCGCTCAATCCCGAGACGGCGGTGTTGATCCGCCTGCACGCCCTGGACGATCCTCAAGTCTGACTGCCCGCTCGGTAGCGGATGCCTACAGCCGGACGCGGCGCGCTTGCGCCTCAGGCGGCGCTGTGCCTCACCCAACAAGCTTGACCAGGCTCACCCGGTAAGCGAAGACGTGGACGCCGGGCGCGATGCGGTAGCGGGGGAGCACATCGGGTCCGCAGCTGGCGGTACCCAGGCCGCGGTGGGCCGTGTCCACACAGACGACGAGTCCGTCGCGGCGGCGCAGCTCACCGACCGTGGCCGCCTCGAAGAGATCCTCGGGGAGGTGGTGCACCGCGGAGAAGTGCAGCGTGGAAGGCTCCAACGCTTCGATGCGGACCGCCTCGTCAGCGGTGGGGTCGATGACCTCGAACCATCGGCAGCCGGTTCTCAGCCCGAACTCCTGAGGCACCAGGTAGGGGAGCTCGTCGGGTTGGCCCCGCCAGACGCCGATCATCGCGCCGCGGTTGCGGTCCGGGTAGTTCTCGTGGGGTCCGCGGCCGTGCCACCGCAGTTCGCTGAAGCGTTCTGGCAGCTCGAACATCACGCCGATGCGGGGCAGGTCCGCCAAGGTCTCGGGCACCTCGACGCGGTGGCGCCACACGGTGCCGAGATCATCGTGGGTCACGCTCACCCCATGGTCCACCAGATCATCGGCGGCGCCACGGTCGAGGCCCGCGGCGCGCCAGCGCCCCAGCGCTGCGCTTCCCACGAGCCGATCGCGGATTTCGGGCATCAACTTGAAGCCGTCGTTGTCGACCGCGGCGCGCCACAGGTTCAACCGCGGCTCGACCAGATCGGCCGAGCGCAGGGACTCGGGTGCAGGGCTGCCGCCGGTGCTCGCCTCGAAGCCCGCATCGCCGGTCCTGGCTTCCGGGGGCAGCTCGATCTGGTCCCACGCCACCACATGACCCGCCTCCGCGAACCATTGGGGCTCGGCCGTGTGCCAGCGCAGCGTCAGGTGCGCTCGCCTGCCGTCGTCGAGCACCGCGGCGAAGTCCGGCAGGGGGACGCTCACATCCGATCCGGGAGCGACTTCGCCTACCTGGAGTTCACCCCGTTGGACTGGCTCTGCGTCGATCAGAAGTTCCCATCGGGCTTTCAGGTCGCTCAACGATGTGAACGAACGCCGGTTGCGGACCCGCAGAGCGCCGTCGGTCAAGCTCACCGCGACGGGGCGGTACACCCAGGCGACCTCACGCATCGCGGGATGCGGCTCCAAGTCGGCTGACACGAGCCCGTCGGCGACGAAGTTGCCGTCATGGGGGCTGTCGTCGAACTGGCCCCCGTAGGCGAGGCGCACCGTGCCGTCGTCGAGCCGCTGGCGCAGCGCCTGGTCCCTCCATTCCCAGATGAAGCCGCCCTGCAGACCGGGGGTCTGGTCGATGGCGTCCCAGTAGTCGGCCAACGAGCCATTGCTGTTGCCCATGGCGTGGCTGTACTCGCACATGATCAAGGGCCTGCGCCCGGCACCGGACTCGCCGTAGCTGCGAATGGCATCGATCTCGGGGTACATCGGGCAGACGATGTCGGTGACGGACTCGCCGCCGTCATTCCAGCCGAGGAGGTTGACGGCAGGCTCGTAGTGCAGCGGCCGGGTCGGGTCCTCGCGGCGGATCCATCGGGCCAGGTCGCCGTGGTTGGCGCCGTAGCCGGTCTCGTTGCCGAGACTCCACACGATCACCGACGGATGGTTGCGGTCTCGCTGCACCATCCGGGCGCCCCGGTCCACGAAAGCGGCCCGGTAGGACGGGTCGTCGCAGATGGAATCCTCGTAGGCGTGCCCTTCGATATTGGCCTCGTCGAACACGTAGAAGCCGAGTTCGTCGCACATCTCATAGAAGGCGTCGTCGGCGGGGTAGTGCGACGTGCGTACCGCGTTGATGTTGTGGAGGCGCATCATCTGCAGGTCTGCTCGGATGTCGGCGGGTGTCACGGCCTTGCCCCGGTCGGGATGATGATCGTGGCGGTTCACCCCGAATATGCGGATCGGCCGGCCGTTGACGAGCAGCTGCCGGTCCCGGACCTCCACCCGGCGCAACCCGACTCGCTGCGTCTCGCGTTGGATCACGGTGCCGTCGGGGGCGACCAGCGAGACGGTAAGGCTGTACAGCCGAGGCGTCTCGGCGCTCCATGCCTCAGCCCGGCTGAGATTCCAGTGTGCGGCCACTTCGGCCTGATGCGGGTCACACGACGCGTCGGCTGTGGCCTGGTCCGGGTCACTCGGCGTGTTGGCTCGGGTCTGGCCTGAGCCCGCCGCCGTATCCACATCGGGGCTTCCGCCGTGGGGGCGTGGCGGCAACGGCGCGGGCGCGTCCGTGTCGCGGCCCACCGGGGCGCCGGATGGATCCCGCAACTCCGACCGCACCGTCCAGCCCGGCTCGAGCGTCCCACCGAAATCAATCGCCGCGACCGCGGCCACTGTCCCGGTTCCCGAGCCTGGATCGAAGTCGGCTGCCATCCGGATATCGCCGATGTGGACGGTGGGGCGGTGCTCGATCCACACGCTGCGGTGCAGGCCGGCCATCCACCACTGATCCTGGTCCTCGATGTAGCTGTGGGCGCTGTAGCGGATCACCACGATGGCCAATTCGTTGGCCCCCGGCGCCAGCAGATCCCCCACGTCGTACTCGCTGGGAAGGCGGCTGTCGGTTCCGTACCCGGCGAGGCGGCCGTTCACGTACACCGCATGCACACTCTCGGCGCCCCCGACGTGCAACACGATGCGGCCGGTGGTCCACTCCGCGGGCACCGACACCGTGCGACGGTAGACCCCGGTCGGGTTCCGCTCGGGGAGCCTCGACGGCGGGCCGTCGAACGGCATCTTCACGTTGGTGTAATGAGGCCGGTCCACAAAGGCCTCGCCGCTGGGAGAGGTGAGATCCTGCATCGTCCAGTTGCCGGGCACAGCCACGGCCACCGAGCGCGGCCGCTCGCCGGTCAATGCCTCGGCCGGCACGGCTTCAGGGCTCTCGAACATCTCCAGCGCCCACTCGCCGTCGAGCGAGAGCCGCTCGAACCCCGACAGGGGCACATGCATCGCCAGCCGCCGCAGTTGCAGCACCTCGGGGTCAGCCCAGGGTCGCAGATCGCCAAGCACTGGCAGCACCGAGCAGAACCGTAGTGTGAGATTCTCCTGCGCTTGGAGCCAGCGCCGATAGGTGCAGACCGGTCGCATCGTGACGGGTGACTCCCGCTCTTGTTGGTTGCGCTCACGGGCCGCCCAAACCACGGCGCGCGCGGGAGCCTGTCGGTACCATCGGCGTTGCGCTGTCCGGGCGGGCGGTGAGCGAAGCGAGCAGGAACGGGAGTGACATGGCGCCGGTGACTGTTCCCAGCGACCGCAGGCCCTTCGAGGTGGTGGCCCCGTTCGAGCCCGCCGGTGATCAGCCCAAGGCCATCGAGGCACTGGCCTCCGGGGTGGCCGACGGGCAGCGCTTCCAGACGCTGCTGGGCATCACCGGATCAGGCAAGAGCGCCACCATCGCCTGGACCATCGAGCGGGCCCAGCGGCCCACGCTGGTGCTGGCCCCCAACAAGTCGCTGGCCGCCCAGCTCGCCAACGAGCTGCGGGAGCTGTTCCCGCACAACCGGGTGGAGTACTTCGTCAGCTACTACGACTACTACCAGCCCGAGGCTTACATGCCGGCCAGCGACACCTACATCGAGAAGGACTCGTCGGTCAACGACGAGATCGACCGGCTGCGCCACTCGGCCACCTCGGCGCTGCTCACCCGCCGCGACACCATCGTGGTGGCGTCGGTGTCGGCCATCTACGGACTGGGCTCGCCCACCGAGTACGAGACCCAGCTTCTGGTGCTGAACCGGGGAGCGACCTACGACCAGCGGTCGATCCTGCGGCGGCTGGTGGACATCCAGTACGAGCGCAACGACATGAACCTCACCCGAGGCAAGTTCCGGGTGCGGGGCGACACCATCGAGATCCACCGGGCCTACGACGAGACGGCGGTGCGTATCGAGCTGTTCGGCGACGAGGTGGACCGCATGACCGTGGTCGATCCGCTCACCGGCGAGCGCCTGGAGGAGCTGGAGGACCTGGTGGTGTTCCCGGCCACCCACTACGCCACCAGCGCCGAGCGCATGCAGGCCGCCATCGGGCGCATCGAGGCCGAGCTCGCCGAGCGGCTGTCGAGCTTCGAGGCCGACGGCAAGCTGCTGGAGGCTCAACGGCTGCAGATGCGCACCAGCTACGACCTCGAGATGATGGCCGAGCTGGGCTACTGCAACGGCATCGAGAACTACTCGGCGCCGAT
>JAJDZO010000057.1 GCA_022824605.1 Acidimicrobiia bacterium | reverse complement strand
GTGGGTACCGATCAGTTGGTGTTCGGCCTGCCCAACGAGGGATTCGAGTACGAGGAGATTCTCGAGATGATCGAGATCTTCGGCGACAGGGTGATCCCGGAGTTCGACTCCGACAGGGTGCACTCCACCGAGCGGTACCGGGCCAATGCGGTGCGCAAGTACCCCGAGTGGAACGCCGAACCGCCCCACTTCGACACGACGCTGCCGCCCAGCGCATCCATGCCGATCCCCTACCACACCTGAAGAGTCACCCCCTCCCCCACCGGGGCCCGGTGTCTCAGCCCTTGACTAGTTCGGCTGCCTGGTGGCACTCGTGTTCGGAGCGGGGGGCCACGTTCAGCATCGTGACCGGCGACTCCTTCCAGGCCTGCAGGCGATCCCGGATGCGCTCGACCGGGCCGACCAGGGAGATCTCGTCGGCGAACTCCAGGGGCACCGCCGCGATGGCTTCGTCGCGACGCCCGTCGAGGAACAGTCGCTGCACCTCGTAGGCGGCGTCGGCGTACCCCATCCGGGCCATGAGCCTGGTGTGGTAGTTCTGACCCTCGGCGCCCATGCCGCCGATGTAGAAGCCCAGGGTGGCCCTCACCGGCCACAGGGCGTCGGCGATGCCGTCAGGCTCGCACACCTTCAAGGTGGCGTGCACCGCGATCTCGAAGCCGTCGGGCGCGCCGGCCAGCTGCGGCCCGTAGACCTCGGGGCGTGTCGGCGAGTAGTACAGCGGGAGCCAGCCGTCGGCGATCTCGACGGTCTGCGCCACGTTGCGTGGTCCCTCCGCGCCGATCCAGATCGGGATCGGCCGCAACGGGTGGGTCATGATCTTCAGCGGCTTGCCGAGACCCTCGGCGCCCGGCCCGGCATAGGGATGCTGGAAGTGCTCGCCGTCGAAGACCAGGGGGCCGCCCCGCTCGAAGACCCGCCTGAGGATCTCTACGTATTCACGGGTGCGGGCCAGGGGCTCCTGCGAGGGCCGTCCGTACCAGCCCTCCACCACCTGCGGGCCGGAGACCCCCAATCCGAGGATCGCCCGCCCGCCGGAAACGTGGTCGAGGGTTACGGCGTGCATGGCGGTGGCGGTGGGGGTGCGGGCTGCGAGCTGCACGACTCCCGTGCCCAGACGGATCCGTTCGGTGGCCGAGGCGATCAGCACGAGCGGCGAGAAGGCGTCGGACCCCCAGGACTCGCCGGTCCACACCGCGTCGAAGCCGGCCCGTTCGGCGACCACGGCCAGATCCACCAGACCCTCGGGCATGGCCCGGCCCCAGTAGCCCAGCGTCAGACCAAGTTCCACGCCGGCCACGCTAACCCGCAGGCCGAACTCGCCAAGGCCGTTCGCTCAAGGGAGCCCTCCGACCCCCACAGCGGCGGGCCGGCACGACCGGGCGAACCCGCGAGGCCGTTCGCCGGGGCCGGCGCTGGTAGCTTGTGCAGCGTTCTTGGCGGGCGGGCGACAACCCCATGACCACAAGATCCCCCTATCTGCACGCCCTCTTGGTCGTAGTGCTGTTCGCCTCGGTCGCGGCCGTGGTCGGGCCGGCCGGCGCGCAGAGCGACGAGGAGATCATCGACGAGAGCCGCCAGGTCGTACGCGACACCGAGGCCCAGCGCAAGGCACTGGAGGAGGCCGCCGAGGCGGCCACTTCCAACCTCGACGCCGCCAACGCCGACGCCGCCGATCTGATCGACGCACTGAACAAGGCTCAGGCATCGGTGGACGCCCAGCAGACGGCCCTCGATGACGCCGAGCGGGCCGTGGCCGACGCGGAGGCGGTGGTGCTGGAGGCCGAGGCCAGGATCGACGAGCTGGAGGCTCAGCTGATCGCCACCGAACAGGGTCTGCGCGAAGCGGTGATCGAGTCGTACGTGTCGTTCCAGGCACCGACGGGAACGTTCAGCGTGCTCGGCTCCGATCCGTGGCAGAACGCCCGCGAGGAGGCGCTGGCCGGCTTCGCCACCGGCAGCCGGATCGACGACATCGATGAGCTGCGGCGGCTGGGCGAGGAGTTGGAACGATGGCGGATCCAGGCCCGCGAAGCGGCCGACGAGGCTGAGTCGCAACGCCGGGAGGCGGCCCTGATCCTTGCCGACCTGCGCACGGCCGTGGACCGCGAGGCCGAACTGTCGCTAGCGGCTGAGGAACGGGTCGAGCGGCGCCTGTACGAGGTCCAGACGATCAGGGAGCTCGACGCCACGCTGGCCGCCGAGATAGAGGCCGCCGAGCGTGAGATCGCGGCTGCGCTCGAACGCCAACGGGCCGAGGAGGAGGCCCGCCGGCGCGCCGAGGAGGAGAGGCGCCGAGCCGAAGAGGCCAGGCGCAGAGCCGCGGAGGCGGATGCGGCGGACGACGCCGAGGCACGCGAGCTGACCGATTCGGTGGATCCGTCCGACTCGAACCTGCCGCTGGTGTGGGTGCGGGGCTTCGAGGTGCATACCCAGATCGCGGACGCGGTCGAAGGCTTGGTGGCGGCCATGGACTCGGAGGGCTTCAATCTGGGCGGTTGGGGATACCGCACAGCCCAGGAGCAGATCAACCTGCGAAGGTCGCACTGCGGCACGTCGGAGTGGGCCATATGGAGCATGCCGTCAAGCAGTTGCCGGCCCCCGACGGCTCGTCCGGGACGGAGCAACCACGAGCGGGGCCTGGCCATCGACTTGACCAACAACGGCCGGCTCATCACCAGTCGCAGCAGTGCGGTGTTCCAGGCACTCCAGCGCCTGGCCCCGAGCTTCGGACTCAAGAACCTGCCCAGCGAGCCCTGGCACTGGTCAGTGGACGGCCGCTGAGCACTCCCGGCCGCGGCGCACTCCGGGGCGCAGCTACTCCGTGTGGGTCCAGACGGGCTTGCGCTTCTCGATGAAGGCCTTGGGCCATTCGGCTCCGTCGCCTCGGGCGGCCTTGGACGCCATCACATCAATGGCCAGCTTGTAGGCCTCACCCACGGGCAGGTCCATCTGGGCATACAGCGTCTGCTTGCCTATGCCTTTGGCGTAGCGGCTGCCCCGGGTGGCCCGACCCAGCAGATCCATGGTGACCTCGTCGAGCTGCTCGGTGGGCGCCACCCGGTTGACGAGACCCCACTCAAGCGCGGTGGCCGCGTCGATTACGTCACCGGTGAGCGCTAGCTCTACCGCCCGTTTGCGACCCAGAGGCCGGGCCACCGCCACCATCGGGGTGTGGCAGAACAGCCCGCCCTTGCCGCCGGGCGTGGCGAATCCGGCTTCGGTGCCGGCCACGATCAGGTCGGCACTGGCCGCGAGTTGCGCGCCGGCCGCGGTGGCCAGGGCATGCACCTTGGCCACCACCACCTGGGGGATCTCCGACATGGCCATCATGGCGGAGGTGCACAGGGTGAACAGCTCCTGCAGCTCGGGCTCGCCCATCTCGGCCATCTCGGCCAGGTCGTGCCCGGAGGAGAACACCGGGCCGTTGGCGGCCAGCACCACCCCGGCCACCTCATTGTCGTTGCCGGTGGTCCGCAGAGCGTGCTCGAGTTCGCCCAGCATGTCCGACGACAGGCAGTTGCGCCGCTCGGGCCGGTTGAGCGTGATGGTCACATAGAGGCCGTCACGCTCGTACATCAGGTTGCGATATTCCATGGAAGCCTTCCCTTGCCGTCTCGAGAACGGCTCTACTTGCCTGCCAGCGATCAGTCTGCCAGAGCGGGCAGCACTTCTGTGGCCGTGAGTTCGACACTCGACCAGGCCTCGTCGATCGGCATGCCGCCCACCAGCGGGTGCAGGGCCAGAGTGCCGTTGCTGCGGGCCAACTCGACGGCCTCGGCCGGGGTGAGCACCTGGTAGATGCCTTCGGCTCGAAGCTCCTCGACGGTGTTGGCCTTGGAGCACACCGCCGAGGTCTGTCCGGGCGGCTGCCAACCCTTGTAGGTCATCGCCTCCAGCATGAAGCACTCGCCGTGCTCGGCCCACACCCGGTCGGGGTCGGTGGCCACGTTGAGCATCACCACGTTGTCGGGGGCGATGCAGAAGCCCTGGGTGCCGTGACGCTCGCACTCGGCGTAGTAGAGGGCTTCGATGTCGTCGAACTTGCCGGGGAGCTGCATGGGCAGGCCGAGCCGGGCGGCCCTCCGAGCAGCCGCAGGCGACGAGCCGCCCACCAGCACCATCGGATGGGGCCGGGTGTGGGGCATGGGCAGCACCTGCACGGTCGCGCCGTTGTGCTCGAAGGGCTCGCCCCGCCAGGCGGTGAGCATCACCTCCAGGGCCTCGTCGAGGAGCTTGCCCCGGCGCTGGAAGTCCTTGCCCATGGCGGCGTACTCGACGGGCCGGTAGCCGAGCCCGGTCACGATCACGAGCCGGCCCGGCGCTACCAGGTCGATCACCGCGATGTCCTCGGCCGCCCGGATCGGGTCGTGCAACGGCAGCAGCAGCGCCGAGATGGTGACCATGAGGGTGTCGGTGCTCGACAGGATCATGGCCGCGTTGAGCAGCGGGGTCGGGCACCAGGCCATTGGGCTGCTGTGGTGCTCCTCCAGCGACACCGCGTTGAAGCCGTGGCTGTCGGCGTAGCGGGCGATCTCCAGCCCGGCCCGGTAGCGGTCGCTCATGGCTTGGGCGTCCGTCGGGTCCGGCGACATGAAGTTGTAGCGGATCAGCGAGAAGGCCATGTCCCAGTCTGCCCGCCTCACCGGCGTGGCGCGCCGGTCGTGACGAACCCGCCTAGCGGTCGTCTGCTAGCGCACCCCTAGAGCAGCCCGTCGGCGTGCATGCGGTTGACCGCGCTGACCACAGCTCGCAGCGAGGCCGACACTATCGACTCGTGCAGGCCGACTCCCCAGGTGGTGTAGCGGTCGCCGGTGTCGACCTCCACGTAGGCGGCCGCGGTGGCGTCGCTGCCGGTGCCGATGGCGTGCTCGTAGTAGTCGTGGATCTTGCCTGCGAACAGCCCGTTGGACTGCAGGGCGGTCACGAAGGCGTCGATCGGGCCGTTGCCGGTGCCGGCGATGGTGCGCTCCTCGGTGCCGATGCGCAGACGGGCCTCGAGGTCGGTGCGCGACGCGCCGATGGTGTCGGTGGTGGCTCGATGGCCGATCAGTTCCGCCCAGGCCCGCTCCGGCTCCACGTAGGACGACATGAACCGGCGGTGGATCTCGTAAGAGGTGATCTCGGTGCCGGTGTCCTCGGTGACGGTCTGGATCTGCTTGGAGAAGTCGACCTGCAAGCCTCGGGGCAGGTCCAGCCCGTACTCGTGCAGCAGCACGTAGGCCACGCCGCCCTTGCCTGACTGGCTGTTGACCCGCACCACCGCCTCGTAGCTGCGGCCCAGGTGGCGGGGGTCGATGGGCAGGTAGGGCACGTCCCAGGTGTCGTACTCCCCGACCAGCGGTTCGCCCGGGGCCACGTCGTAGATGGCGGCCATGCCCTTCTTGATGGCGTCCTGGTGGCTTCCGGAGAACGCGGTGTACACGAGGTCGCCGACATAGGGGTGGCGCTCGGGCACGGTCATCCGGTTGGCGTACTCGAACACCCGGCGGGCCTCGGTGATGTCGCTGATGTCGAGTTCAGGATCGACGCCCTGGGTGAACAGGTTGAGCGCGATGGTGACCACGTCCACGTTGCCGGTGCGCTCTCCGTTGCCGAACAGGGTGCCCTCCACCCGGTCGGCGCCGGCCATGATCCCGAACTCGGCGGCGGCCACCGCAGTGCCCCGGTCGTTGTGGGGGTGCAGCGACAGCACGATCGAGTCGCGGTCGCGGATGTCGCGGTGGAAACGCTCGATCATGTCGCCGTAGATGTTGGCCGACGACATCTCCACGGTGGCGGGAAGGTTGAGGATCAGCGGCCAGTCGGGGGTGGGGCCGATCACGTCCATGACCGCTTCGCACACCTCCACCGTGAAGTCGGGCTCGGTGCCGGTGTAGCTCTCCGGCGAGTACTCGAACCGGATGCCGTCGGCGTCGCCGGCTTGCCGGGCGCGGTCGAGGCCGCGCATGCACTGCTCGGCGCCGTTCACGGCGATGTCGACGATGCCGGCCCGGTCGGTGCGGAACACCACCCTGCGCTGGGTCACCGACGTGGAGTTGTAGAGGTGCACGATGGCTCGGGGGGCGCCGGCGACCGCGTCGAAGGTGCGTGAGATGAGTTCGTCACGGGCCTGAGTGAGCACCTGGATGGTGACGTCGTCGGGTATCCGGTCCTCTTCTATGAGCTTGCGGCAGAAGTCGAAGTCGGGCTGGGAGGCGGCCGGGAAGCCCACCTCGATCTCCTTGAAGCCCATGTCGACGAGGTGGTCGTACATGCGCTGCTTGCGCCCGAGGTCCATCGGATCGACGAGGGCCTGGTTGCCGTCGCGCAGATCGACCGAGCACCACAGCGGCGCCTCGGTGATCCGGCGGTCGGGCCAGGTGCGGTCGGCGAGCTCGACGCCTGGGTAGGGCCGGTATTTCGTGAACGGCATGGCCTTGTGGATGGGCATCGTGTTGTCCTTGGTCGGCGGATGGTCGGGGGGCCGGGGCGGCCCGGAAAGCACAAATCCCCCCGGCCGGCGGCACGAGGGGATTCGGCGAGCACCGATATGTGGCGCTCGCCTACACGAGAAGCAGGAGATCGGCGGAGGTGGTCACGGCCGACAACGCTAGCTCCCGCAGCCCAGGTGTCCAACACAAGCGACGCGCCCGGCCCGCAACCTGTGGGCGACAAACCGAGCGAAGTGGCTGGCACCGGCAGCCTGCCGTGACAATTTGCGCTCGATTCGGCGTGCGTTATGGGGGCCAACCGCGCCATGCTTGGGGTGTGAGCCATCTGGTGTGGGAAGCGACGCTGCCCGATCTGCGATCACCTCTGCTGGTGACCGCCTACCAGGGCTGGTTCGACGTGGGCGGGGCGGCCACCGGCGCTCTGGAATGGCTGAGCGAGCGCAGCGACTCGATCAGGGTCGCCCATATCGACCCCGAGGAGTTCTTCAACTTCGCCGAGCAGCGGCCGACCGTGAGCCTGCGCGACGCCCGGCGCGAGATTGAGTGGCCCGCCAACGACGTGCATGTGCTGCGCCCGCCCGAGGCCCGCCACGACTTGATGCTGGTAGTGGGTGCGGAACCGCAGCTGCGGTGGCGTACCTACGCGGAGGTGATCGTGGAACTGGCGAAGCGCTGCGCGGCGACCGCGCTGATGACGGTGGGAGCCCACGTCGCCGACATACCTCACACCCGCCCCTTCGATGTGACCGGCTCCACCACCGACGCCGGGCTCGCCGACGTTTGGGGCCTAGGCCAACCTTCCTATGAGGGTCCGACTGGGATTGTGGGCGTGCTCCACGAGCGCTTCGAGCAGATCGGCGTGCCGGCCGCGTCGCTTCGGGTGGCCGTGCCCCACTACGTCTCAGGCGCTCCGAACCCCAAGGGGGCTCGGGCGCTGCTGGAGCGCTTCGAGCGGGTGACCGGGCTGCCCACCGGCTGGGCCGATCTCGACGACGCCGCCGCGGAATGGGAGCAGCGAGTCAACGACGCCATGCACTCCGACGACGATGTGGTGGCCTACGTGAAGCGGCTCGAAGCCCGGGCCGACGCTCGGGCCAAGCGCAACGTGCCCAGCGGTGACGATCTCGGTGCCGAGTTCGAGCGCTTCCTGCGCCAGCAGGACACTTCCGGCTGACTCCGACGCGATTCGCCGACACGGGGGAAGACATCACACGGGGAAGACACTCCACAGGGGGAAGACATGACTCGCAGGGATGCCACAACTGCAGCCGACGCACCCACCGCCGTCCACCGCGCCGAGGATGAGATTCCGTGGGTGAACGCCGGAGGCGGGATCGAGTTCAAGGTGCTGATGGTGCGCGAGGACGAGGGCCTGTGGATCGTGCGCAACCGTTACGCGCCGAGCGTGGTCGTGCCGTCGCATCGCCATACCGGTCCGGTCTACGCCCACACTGTCAGCGGCGCCTGGATGTACGCCGAGTATCCGGAGGTCAATCGAGCGGGGTCGTTCCTGTTCGAGCCGGCCGGCAGCGTCCACACCCTCATCACGCCCGAGACCAACGCCGAACCGACCGACGTTTGGTTCCAGATTCACGGCGTGAACCTCAACCTCAACCCCGACGGGTCCGTGGAGTCGGTCACCGACGGAGCCGGTGTGCTGGCCGCCTACTACTCCCTGTGCGAGGCCCAAGACCTGCCCCGCCCCAACGTCATCACCTGACCCGCGCCCCAGTGGTTCTCTGCCGGGGAACCCCTGCGGGCTACGAGCTGGCCGCGGGCTAGAGGCCGAAGGTGCCGTCGAGGCGGGTCTTCCAGCTTCCGGCGGCCACCGTGCCCCCGTCCACAAGAATGGACGCCCCGGTGACGAAGCCGGCCATGTCCGAGGCGAGGAACACGATCACCGAAGCGCACTCCTCGGCGCGGCCCCTGCGGCGCAGCGGTGTGGGGTACAGGCCCTGCATGAGCGAACTGGACTGCTCGGCCAGCCCGTCGTCGCCGGGGGTGGGGATCATGTCGGGCGCCACGCAGTTCACCCGGATGCCCCGGTGGCCGTACTCCACCGCCAGGGTCTTGGTGAACTGCTCCACCGCCGCCTTCATGGCCGCGTACACCCCGAAGGTGGGGGCGGCGTGGTAGGCCTCCACGGAGGTGACGTTGATGATCGAACCGCCGTCGGACATCAGTCCGATGCCGTGGCGCACGCAGTTGGTGACCGTCGAGAAGTTCTCGCGGATCAAGGTGTGCTCCCCCTTGGGGGAGGTGTCGTCGAAGTGGGCCCGGAAGGTGCCGCCCGCATTGTTGACGAGCACGTCGATGGGTCCGAGTTCGTGGTGGGAGCGCGCCATGAAGGCGGCCACCGCGTCGTCGTCGCGAGCGTCGAGCACGCCTGACACGCAGCGGCGACCCGCAGCCTCGATTTCTTCCGCCACGCCAGGCAGGCGCGTTGGGTCCATGTCGAAGATGGCGACATCGGCCCCGAAGCGGGCCATGGCCACCGCAGTGGCCGCCCCGATGCCTCGGCCCGCACCGGTAACCACCGCCACCCGGTCGGTCAGCAGGATCCTGTCGGGGCCGAGGCCCGGCGCCTCGTAGTCGGTCACGCCATCACCTCGGCGAAGCTCTCCTCGCGGAACATGATCCGGAACCGGCCCTTCGTATTTCCGTTATCGAGGCTGACTTCGCCGCACCCGTAGCCGCGGTCGCGATTCAGCGACTCCTCAAGTGTGGCGAACACCTTCGTCTTGTATTCCGCGTCGGGGTTGCCCGCCAGGTGCCCGCCCTTGGTCTCGACTACCAGCAGCCGCGGCGTACCGTCCCCGTTGCTGGACATGGCCGCGAAGTCGGGCCAGATGAGGTCCTGGTTCCAGCCGCGCAGGCAGTACTCGTGCTGCTGGCGGACAGCGACCCGATACCACCACTGGATCGCCTCGTGCTGATCAACGTAGAAGGCGAAGTCCCTCTCCAGCCCGGTGTCGATCTGTTTCTCGAACACCGGCTCGAAGAGGCTGTTCTGCACCGGCTTTCCGGCCTGCTCCAAGGAATGATCGTTCGCAGTGACAGTCAGGCTGAATTCCTCTTGCATCCGGTAGTTGGGCTCGCTCGCCTCAAGGTCGAATCGGATGTCGCCGCCCTTAAGCTTGCCGGTGAAGACCTGTTCGGCCTGGGCTTCGATCTGGTCCGCGACACCCTCACGAAGCCGGACCATCTGGTCACGTCGCTGCACATAGATGTCGGCTTCGCTTAGTCCCAGATTCCGCAACGACTCAATGAGGTCACCGGCGATCCGTGCCACCTGCCAGGCGTCCGGCACCAGATCAGTGAGATGGCGCGTTACCCAAGACAGCGTGATCACGGGATCCGAGTCGATCAACTGGCGGGTGGCGTCCGACACGCCGCTGTCGCCCAGGTCGACGGCTGCCGTCTCCTCGAACAGGCCCAAACTGGAACTTGTGACGGCCGCCGGCGTGGGTGCGGTGATGCCAGCCCAGTCGATGTGGGGGAGGATGTGCCGCTGGTAGCTGAGATCACGCCAGCCGTCGCCATGGCGGTGAAGGACCTTGGGCAGAAAGATGTCGCGCTGCCGGAACCGGTCGCGTCTCCGTACGGTCGTGACCTCGACATCGACAGCATCGCTGCCGACTACATCGTGGTCAAGTCCGGTGAGGACCTCGTGCTCCAGTCCGCTCTTGACCTGCATGACGGCGTCATCGACCTTGGTTTTCCAGCAGTTGACGTAGCACTTGTCGAGGTCGGGCACCCCGGTCCATCGAGCGTGCGGCTGCCGCATCACCCGGCCCATGAGTTGCGTGATGGCCCTCTTGCTGCTGGTGTTGTCGAGCATGACGAGGACGTAGGCGAATGGGCAGTCCCAGCCCTCCATCAATGCAGCTTTGGCGATTATCCACCGCACCGACGAGTAGGGGGACAAGAGGTCTTGTCCCGCGATCTCGTCCTTCTCGGACGACTTGACGCGCACAGCCTCCGGCGCCTCCCCGAGGTGATTCACCAAGTAGTTGCGAGCGTCCTCGGCATGGATGCGATCACCGCCCACCTGGGCCTTGCCGGTCCGCTCGACCCGCACCACGGCGATGGGGCGGATGTAGCGGCCCGAACCCCCTTCGAGCACGCTTGCAGCCGCCTGGAACTCGTTGAGCCGGCCGCAGGCTCGGGCGAGAGTGTCGCGCCACTCGCCGCCGCTGGCGGTGACCTCGACGGGAAGCTTGATCATCTGCTCCTTCTTGAGGTCCAGGCCCGAGATGTCGACCAGCAGGTTGCTGATGTTGCGATTTGGGGTCGCAGTCAGCTCGACCACGAGCTTCGGGTCTAGCCGGTTGACAGCTCTCACAGACTCGGTAGCGCCATTTCCGCCGTAGGCCTTGTGAGCCTCGTCGAGCACGACCACGGGACGCTGCATCTTGGACACGTTGAACAGGCTCTGCATGACGGTCCCGTCTTCGTAACGCTCCAGATCTGGGTTGTCTGCAAGCAGCGCGGCGATGGCTGGCCCGTCGACCTCCTTCGGAGATAGGGTCATGTAGCGGCCCGAGTCCTTGTACATCCTAAGGAACTCCTTGGCGCTTCGGGTAAACGTGGGGTGAGGGGTTGCTGGCACCGGCTGGGTGATTATGTCACGAGGATGCCGCGGGCTTCGAAGTTGGTGGGGTTGGTGAAGCCGTGGGCGGTGCGGCGGAGGACTTGCAGCAGGTTGTTGCCTTCGATTCGGCCGTTGGAGGCCCGGTTGGTGTGGTGTGAGGCGAGGATCTCGTCGGACCAGGCGATGATGGCATCGACGATGTCGTGGAACTCGGGCAGTTCTGCGGTCTCGTAGAGGTCGCAGAAGCGTCCTAGCGCGTCGAGGGCGCTGTGGTGGTCGTCGGCGAGGTAGAGGCCGTGGAGCTGCTGGAGGGCTTGCCAGCCCGATCTGAGCCGCGGGTGGGCGTCGAACAGCCACCCCGCTCCCCACAATTCCACGAAGCCTCGGCTTAGGTGCTGCGACAAGGTTGGGGAACCCCGCTGGTCAAGGGGTCAGGCCTCGGTCAGGTGGCGGTACTCCAGCAGCGACGACTGGCCGAGCATGGCAACCACCCGAACCTCGGACTCGTTGCCGTGGGCATCGACGAGGTTGAGCGGCGTCCCGCCGACGGTGAAGTCCACCGGCTGCTGCTGGCCGCCGTCGATCGCAACATTGGTGGCGTACAGATACGTCCTGGTCGGGGTGTGGAGAATGGGGTTGAGACGACCCTCGAGTCCGGGCACGTAGCCCGTCTGGTCCGCGAAGATGACCGACCCTCCATCCGAGACGGCCTCCAACTGCACCTCCAACGCGCCCTCGGCAGGAACCCACCCATCCTCGACCGCGGCACCGAGGCCCGCGGCTGCGACGTACACCGTCATTGCAGCGTCGGTCGTGTACAGCTTGAGTCGCGCCAAACCAGCGCTGTCGCTGCTGGCACGCTGCCAGGTCTTGTTGGGGAACAGGGCTAGGACGTCGGCGCCCGCGACCGGCTCGCCACCGCAGGTCACCCGGACGGACATGTCGGCGTCGAACCGCCGCAAAGCGTCCCTGAACTGCTCGAGCGGCACGACATCGCAGGCGCTTCGGGCCTGTGTCTCTGCACCGCCGTACACAAGCGTTCTGGCGACCACGCCCGGCACCGCTGAGGCGACGCGTTCGAATGCTCCGAAGTGACTCGAAGTGACCGTGGCACCCGATTTGACCTCGATGGCGTTGATGCCTCGCTCCGTCTCATAGAAGAGGTCGCACTCCAAGCCACGCGAGTCTCGGAAGAACGAGAGCCGGGGAACGGCGCCGCGGTTGTAGCCGTGCTTGATCGCCTCGCTCACCACGACATTCTCGAAGAGCTGTCCTCGCAGCGGGTGCGTCGCCACCTGGCCGGGGCTCTCGATCCCGAGCAGGTAGCTGGCAAGCCCCACATCGTGGAAGTAGAGCTTCGGGGACTTCACCAGCCGCTTGCGGATGTTGGCAGCGAAAGGCGGCAGCAAGTGGACGAGGTAGCTGCGCTCCAGCAGGGTGAGCCATTCTCGGATCGTCGTGCGTGACACCCCGACATCGTCGCTGAGCGAGGTCAGGGAAAGAAGCTGTCCCACCCTTCCGGCGCACAGGGCCGTGAACTGAGCGAAAGCTGACAGGTTGGCGACGCCGCCCATACGCCGCACGTCGCGCTCGACATAGGTCTCAAAGTAGTCTCGCAGCGCCTGCCGGGGTTCGAGCCGCTGGTCGACGATTCTCGGGTAGCAGCCGGAGAACACTATGTCGCCGAGGGCCTCACCGGCCCCGGCTCGACGCCGCTCCGCCAGTGAGAAGGGCAACAGTCGTAAGAGCGCGGCGCGCCCCGCCAGCGACTCGCTCACCTCGGCCGCGAGCATCAGGTTCTCGCTGCCAGTCAGGACATACCGGCCGTTGCCGCCGTCGGCGTCCGCATCCTCCTTCAGATAGGAGAGCAACGACGGAACATGCTGGATCTCGTCGATGACGGCGGGGGCACCAAGGTCAGCGAGAAAGCCTCGGGGATCGGATTCGGCGTAGGCTCGAACGTCGAGGGCGTCGAGACTCCGGTAGGCGAGATCGCTGAAGGCTGACCGGCACAGCGTCGTCTTGCCTGCCTGTCTCGGCCCGGTCACGACCACGAACGGATACTGCCGGAACAGCTTCGTCAGGCGCCCAGTGATCTCACGTTCGATCATGATCCCATGGTAGCACAATCTGAAGCTTAAAGTTGCAGATTGTGCAGCAGGGCTGTCGATCGTTGGTATCGAGGCGGCAGTGAAGATTCGGAGCGGAAGGCTCGGGTAGGGTCGCGGGTACTGGGACACACCGAGGAGACAGCCGTGAGTGAGTTCGTTCGAGTTGAGACCGGTGGGGGCGTGGCCACCATCCGCATTGATCGGCCCAAGATGAACGCCTTGAACCCCCAACTGCTCGACGAGTTGAACGAGGCGGCCAATGCCATCGCGGCCGACGACGACATCCGGGCGGCTGTGGTGTGGGGAGGCCGGAGGATCTTCGCGGCCGGCGCCGATATCGGAGGCTTCACCGGCCTCGACGCAGCCGGAGCTTCGGCGCTGTCACGCCGGTTCAACGACGCCTTCCTGGCGCTGGAGAACATGCCCCAGATCACGGTGTCGGCGGTGAACGGCTACGCCCTCGGAGGAGGTATGGAACTGGCCATGGCCACCGACTTCCGGGTGGCCGCCGACGATGCAGTGTTCGGCCAGCCCGAGATCCTTCTCGGGATCATCCCCGGCGGCGGCGGCACCCAGCGCCTGCCCCGCCTCGTGGGTGTCACCAAGGCCAAGGAGATCATCTACAGCGGACGCAACGTGTACCCCGACGAGGCGCTCGCCATCGGCCTGGTGTCGGCCGTGCATCCGCCCGACGACACCTACGACGCGGCCGTCGAGTTGGCCGCGGGCTACGCGGCCGGACCCGCTGCGCTGCGCATGGCCAAGAAAGCGGTGATGGACGGCCTGGCGCTGTCGCTCGCCGACGCAGTGGCCTGCGAGGCCGAACACTTCGGCGACTGCTTCAACACCGACGACACCGCCATCGGGGTGGCCAGCTTCCTGGAGAAGGGCCCCGGCAAGGCCACCTTCACCGGCCGATGAGGCCGCGCCCAGCGCTGCCGAAGGGCTCCGAGTCCGGGCACCAACCGATGAAGCGTCTGCGGGCCACGGCGGGCGCGTTCGCGTCGCCACGGCCCCGGAGTCACGCCACGTTCGCAATACGGTTGCGGGCCGTTGCGGCTGCGGTCGCCGCAGCGTTTCTCGTAGCCGCGGGATGTTCGGGAACCAGCGAAGGCGCAGGCCCGCCCGGCTGCGCCCCCGACACCGTTCTCGACTTCGCGTTCTACGCCGATTACGCGCCCGTGAGCCACCGCGCCGATTCCGACCCGGACGCACCCGGCTTCAGCGAGCACGCCGGCTACGAGGCCGACCTGCTCGATGCGCTGGAGGCGATGGACGGCGCCGGTCTGCGGTTCAACAGGATCGCAGTAGCCGAATGGTCGGGGCTCTGGCTGCTGCCCGCCAACGGCGAAGCTGACATCGCCGGCGGTGGCATGACCATTCTCGAGTCGCGCACGCTCGACGCTGAGGGCAACACCGCGGTCGCCTTCACTTCGGGTCACATCGAGTTCCGCAATGTGTTGCTGATACGGGCCGCCGACGCGCAGAAATTCCAGAGCTTTGACGACCTCACCAGCGACACCGTCGTCGCTACCTCCGTCGACACCACCGGAGAGCAACGGCTGCTGGAGTTGACCGGACTGTCCGCGCCCCACGGCACGCTGGCGGCCGGCACCGTGATCGAGACCCCGTCGGGAACTCTCACCGCCGACGGGACCGGCGCCTTCGTGGTGACCGCTGCCGGCGCAAGCGAGAACCTGCGGGACCGTATGCGCCTGCTGCCGCCGTCGCCGCACAACCCGATCGTGCAGTACGTCAACGACGACGCCACCCAGTACGACGCGCTCGCATCGGGCGAGATAGACGCGGTGTCGCGCGACAACGTCGGCGCGTTCGAACAGGCCGCAAGCCACGGCGGAGGGGGCGTGCTGGCGGTCGGACCGCTCGACGAGGCCGTCCAACACGGTGGTTGGACCCTGCGGGCCGACGACAACGAACTGCGCGAATGCCTCGACGACAAGCTGGCGTACCTCACCGACAACATGGCCATCGGATTCCAGCAGTGGAGCGCCGACAACGAGGTGTTCATGCAACGAGCGCTCGCCTGGACGCCCTGAGCAGCGGTCCGTCCGCAGCGCAGCCGCAAATTCGCTCACCTATTCGCTCGGCCTCTACGCCACCTCGAGGCGGTTGAGCCGCAGTGTGGCCAGGATCAGGCCGGCGAGCGACACCGCGGCTAGCACCACCAGCGAAGTGGTGGTGGTGTAGGGGTCGAAGCCGTAGTCGATCCCGCCGAGGTGGCTCAACGCCGAGCGGGTGTAGCCCCGCAGCGACAGGCGGGCCGCGAAGTCGCCGAGCCCCACGGCCAGACCCTCCCACAGCAGCACGTAGCCGAGGCCCCACATGATCGGCTTGCGGACCAGCAGACCGACCAGCACGAACAGCGACGAGTAGGCCGCCGTTCCCAGCGCGGCCGCGGCGGCCGCGCCCCACAGCAGGTCCACCGATCCGGTGACCCGGTCGGCTGCCAGCCACCCGCCCAGCGCGGTCGGCACCACGGTCAACGGCAGCGCCGCGGTGGCCGCGGCTGCTGCGGCTCCCGTCACCACCGGGCCGCGGTCCATGGGTCGCAGCCACAGGTACACCAGGGTGCCGTCCTCGCGGGTCTCGCCCAGCACCGACGAGGCGAACACCAGGGCCACGATGGGCACGATGATGATCAGCCCGAAGCCGTCGGCGTATCCGGCCGCGTCGCGCAGCATGCCGGCTGGGCTGCGGTCGCCGTCACCGGCGGTGAGTCCGACCAGCCAGCCGACCAGGATCATCAGCGCGCCCAGCGCACCCAGCGCGGCCACCCGGCCCGGCGTGATCACCTGGCGCACCAGCACCCGGTAGGTCAGCGCGGCGGCCCGCAGGCGGGGCACATGGCGGCGCTCAGCCGAGACAGTCATCGCGCCTCCCCCACTGCGCGCCGGCCCCGCTCACTGCCACCGGCCTGGCATCGACGGCTCGAACAGTCATCGCCTCTCCACCAGGTAGCGGAACACCGATTCGAGGTCCTCATCGAGGGGGGCGACCCTGGCCAGGCGGGTGTCGAGGCGCTGCGCCAGCGGCGCCACTTCGCGGCCGAGGCGGTCGACGTCGCGCGTGTCCACCACGATCGAGTCCCGGCCGACGCTCACCCCCACCGCCGTGCCTGACTCCACTAGGGCAGCCGCGAACTGCCGGGGCCGGTCGACGGCGATGCGGATCCGGTGGGGTCGGTCGTCCATCAGCTCACGCAACTCCCGGTAGTCGCCGGTGGCGGCCAGCCGACCCTGCGCGATCACCAGGATCCGGGACCCGAGGCGCGACACCTCCTCGAGCACATGGCTCGACACCAGCACGCACCGACCCTCGTCGCCCAGCCCGTGGAACAGTTCGATCATGCGGCGCCGCTGCACCGGATCCAGCCCGGTCAACGGCTCGTCGAGGATCAGCACCTCGGGGTCGTGCACCAGGGCCGCAGCCAGCTTCACCCGCTGACGCATGCCCTTGGAGAACCCCGACACCGGCCTGGAGTCGTCCGCGTCGAGGTCTACTGTCTCCAGCGCCCGCCGGGCGGCCCGGTCGGGTTGCGACACGGCCTCGGTGGCGGCCACGAACGACACGAACCCCAGGGCACTGAGCCGGTCGAACAGGCCGTCCTGCTGGGGCACGAGGCCGATGCGGCCCCGCACGCCTCGGTCGCGGCGGGCATCCGCGCCCAGCACCCTCACCGACCCCTTGGTGGGCGGGGTCAGACCGCACATCACTCTGAACAGGGTCGACTTGCCTGCGCCGTTGGGGCCAAGCAGGGCGGTGACGCCGGCTCTCACCGAGAACGTCACGTCCGACACTGCCACCACATCGCCGAAGACCTTCGACACGCCCGCCACCTCCACCATGGCCGAACCGTCAGCCTCCACAGGCGGAGGGGGCGCAGAGACCGGCGATGCAGGTGCAGACCCCGGCGCAGAGGGCGAAGGCGGCGCGGGCATAGGCGGCGCAGGCGGAGCCGGCGCAGGAACCGGCGACGCAGGAACCGGCGACGGGGAGTCGGGCCGCTGGGTGCTCACCGGCTCAGCGCCAGTCGCCGGTAGCGCCACCACACCACGGCGGAGCCCACAACCACCCACCCCAGGTTGGCTGCCACCACGAACAACGTGGAGAGGCCGGCTCGCTGCGAGGCTGGGCCGAAGTCGAAGTCGTCGTCGGCGCCGTTACCTCCGAAGGACTCCGGCCCGTCCACACCGTAGATCCGGTTCTTGAGTTCGTCGGCGATGCCCCCGAGGTCGAAGGCGTAGACGTTGGCGCTCACCTCTGCGGCCTCGACCAGTGCCAAAGTCACGAACCCGCTGCCCCACAGCAGCAGGATCACCCCGATGGAGGCGAAGGCCCGGCGGTCGGTGAGGCTGGCCGCAGCCAGGCTGGCCGCAGTGAACGCGGCCGAGATGGCCGCGCCGGACACAATGATCTGCACGAGGATCTTCATCCACTCGACGAACCCGTCAGGTCCGGAGCCCTCGATGGTGTAGGCCAGCAGCAGGAACAGCACCGGCCCGACCGTGAGCACCGCCAGGGTGAGCGCCACCGCTGACGCCTTGGACGCGAGATAGCTCCATCGCTGCAGCGGGGTCGACAGGTAGAGCCCGAGCATGCCGCTGCGGCGGTCCGCGACCAGGATGTCGGGCACCACGATCCCGCAATAGAAGAACAGCGCGGTGGTGATGAAGCCGTAGTACTGGTGGTAGTCGGGCAGGATCTCGTCGGTGATCAAATCGACGTCGAGCACCACTGCGAGACCCACGAACACCACTGCGGGCACCAGCGCGATGACCACCGCCAGCCACGGCAGGATCTTGTGGCGGGCCGGCCTCCCGAGCCCGAGGGTGTGGCGCATCGAGTAGCGCACCACCGAGCGCAGCGCTCCCGGCAGACCGGTGCGGGGACCGTCGTAGGGCCGGTAGCCCCGGTCGATGATCTGGGCGGCCTCGCCGTCGGGCCTGGGCTCGGTCGGTGCCGTCGGGACGCTCATCGCGACGCGTCCTCGAACAGGTCTTCCAGCGAGCGGCGCCGGGTGTCGAGGCTGCGGATTCGGGCACCGGCGTCGGCCACTGCGTCACGGCAGCGGTCGCACAGCTCCTCGAACGACGCGCCACGCACCAGCAGCGTGGCCTGGTGTCGGCGCACCTCCAGCCCGCCGTCCAGCAGCGCGGCCTCCACCGCGGCCACCGATCCGGCCGGCTCGGTCACCTCCACAAGTTCGAGCGTGATCCCGTCGCCGGCGCCGACCAGAGCGCTGATCGGCCCGCACGCCACCAGCCGGCCGGCGTCGAGGGCCACCACGTTGTCGCAGACCCGCTCGACCTCTTCGAGCTGGTGCGACGACAGCACGACGTTGATCGAGAAGTCCCGGCTGATCTCGCCGATGAGGGTGAGCATCTCGCTGCGCTGCACCGGATCAAGACCGTCGGTCGGCTCGTCGAGAAGCACCAGCTTGGGGTCCGAGGCGATGGCCTGAGCCAGCTTGACCCGCTGACGCTGGCCGGTGGACATGGTGCCCAGCGTCCGGAGGCGCTCTTCGCCCAGCCCTACCAGCCAGAGGGTGTCCGACGCCCGGTTGCGGGCCTCGCTGCGGGGCAGGCCCCGCACCTCCGACAGGTGCCGCACGAAGTCGACGGCCCGCATCTCGTCGGGCAGCACGTTGCGCTCGGGAGCGAAGCCGACCATGGCCCTGAGCCGATGGCCGCCGCGCTGGGGATCGATGCCCAGCACAGTGAGCGATCCCGAGGTCGGTATGCGCAGCCCGAGCATGGCGTTCAACAGCGTGGTCTTGCCTGCGCCGTTGGCCCCGACCAGCCCGGTAACGCCGGGCTGCATCTCCAAGTCGAGACCGTCGAGGGCGACGGTAGGGCCGAACCGCTGCGTCAGCCCCCGAGCCTCGACAATCGTCACCCGCGGATCATACGGCTGAGCGTCTCCGTTTCTGCCCGCAACCTGCGATGGCATGCCGGCCTTGATCACAGATGCCCCTGCGGCGATAAGTAGCGCTAACCGGGCAGGCGGCGGTAGGTGGCAACCCGCCAGGCCCATTCGGCGGGGCCATATCGATGCCTCGACAACCATGCTTGCGACCACCACAGCTGCAAGCCCCAGACGCCGACCATGAACAGGGCCACCAAGCTGCGGCTCAGGTCGGTGGGATCGAACAGCCCGCGCAGGATGGCGATGCCAAGGATGGTCTGGGTGAGGTAGTTGGTGAGCGCCATCCGCCCCACTGCCCGGATCCGCCCGTTGAACGGCCGATCCGAAGTTCGGCCATGCCACAAGGAGATCAGACTCACATAACCGAAGACGATGGGAGCCGTGGCGATCGTGTTCGGGATTGTTCCGATCAAGGCGACGCCCGGCCCGAAGTCGTTGAGAGCCACGAAACCGAAGCCGGCCGCGCTGAGCGGGAGACCGAGCCCGAGCCCCCATCGCGCTGACCGCAGGTACGTCCGGTCGGGTTTCTCGCCGGTGAGGAACCCCGACCGCCAGGCACCCACACCGATCAACATCATTCCGAGCGCGCGGAACAAGAAGTCAGAGATGAACCACAGCCCCACGGCGTCCGACATAGCCCCGGCGACTCCCCAGTATTCGCCCAGCCCCTGCCCGTCGGCGTCGATGGTCGGCTGCAACAAGGCCGCGCCAATGCACGGCACGATCATCGCGACTGCTCCGAGTACGAACAGCAGCCGAACCGGCAGGTTGCGCATCGCGATCAACAGCGGTGAGCACACCGCGTAGACGATCAGGATGTCGCCGTCCCACAGCGCCGCGTGTGCTACTCCGATCAACAGCAACAGGAAGTTGCGCCACAGGCTGAGAAGCGCGGCGCGGCGACCTCTGGCCGCGGCTCGATCAGCGAACAAGACAATGCCGGCGCCGAACAGCACCGAGAAGAGCCCCATGAACTTCTGATCGAAGAAGATCTCACCGAAGCCGCCGATGAACCAGTCGAGCCAACTCTGGGGGCTGGAGGCGTTGATGTTGAAGTAAGCGCCTTCGCCGAGTCCATACGACACGACGTTCATGGTCAAGATGCCAAGGACGGCGAATCCCCGGATCGTGTCGAGACTGGTGATCCTCTCAGAACCCGGGATCGGACTCACAGCGACGGCGGGCGTTCTGGACAACGCCTAGTGGACCCTCCCGACCGGGCCACGGTGCACAGCTTCGACGAGAGAATCCAGGCCCAGGCACTCGACCGCACCCATCCGTCGCTGCCTCTGGTGCCGGACCGGGCCCGTACCTTGATCGACGACTACCGTCGCTGGGGCACCGTCGACGAAGCCGAACGAGGACGAGCCGCCCCAACCAAATCCGCTACAGACCACTAGCGAACCTGGCGTAGACGGGCGGTGGCCACCATATGGTCGAACGCGTCGGGATCGAAGTCTGCGCCAGCCCAATCGCGCAGATGTTCATGCTCGGGGTTGGCGGGATCTGCTAGCACGGCGCGGAGATGCTCGTAGCCGTAGACACCGCCGCAGTCCTCCGGCGGGCAGGCCCGCGCACCCGCAGTGCATTTCGGGTAGCGAACGTCGGGCGACGGCGCCTCGATCGCCTCAACGACGACGCCGTGCTCCCAGCCGTCGCCGAAGTCGTACGACCACCGCACCTGCAATCCGACGCGGGGTAGCAGCTGTTCCAGGGTGATGCGTCGCTCGTCGATGATGTCGGTGCTGAAATCGTCAGGCAGCCCGATGCGGAGGTCGGCGACCCCGAACATGTGCAGGTGGTACCCGTCCCAACCCATGGCCGCCTCGAGCATCCGGCTGAACTTCGGCAGCTTCGTCTCCGACGGCACCAAGAACCGTCGCCAGACCATCGGCTCCACATAGAGCAACTCGATCCGCAGCAGGTGTACGCTCGGCCCGCCGAGGAACCGGTGGAGGATCCCAGCATCGAAGCCAGACTCAGTCATCGACATCGACTAAGTCCTGGAGTTCATCGAGGTCTTCGGTCTCACCATCGTAGAGCGCCAGTTCCTGATCGATGACGTCCTCGTCCTTGTTCGCTGGCTTCCCCATGGCGAAGCCAATGAGTTCAAGCAGGCGCTCCTTACGGTCGCTGAAGAACGCTTCGAAGTCGTCTGCCCTCAGGGCCGCTGGGTTGACGTAGTGGCTCCCGAGGACCTGATCAAGTAGGGCGGCGTCAACACCGGCCTTCCTCTCAAGCCTCACGACGTACTCGCTCGGCGGTCGTCCACCGATGCTGCGGTTGGTGTCGAAAGAGATGGCGGTCTTGTTGACGATGCTCTCACGCCTGGCGGCATCGACATATGGCGTGCGCTGGTCCCCACGGAGCCTGTTGCACCACGCCTTAGGGAAGATGTGGTGGATGTCGATCCGGTAGTCGAAGAACGACGCCAGCGAGATGGTCTTGTGCTTCTGCCAGTCGAGGCAGCCCTCACGCATCAGCAGGGCGTAGATGCCCTTGTAGGCGGCCGAGTTTCGTGTCCGTAGCGTCAGCAGCCGAGACGAGCTGAAGCTTGCTGCGCTCACCGTCCCAGGAAGGGGCCCGTCGTTGGTCACCCAGTCGACGACTTGCTCAAGGTCGCGAGCAAACCGGGTCTCGATGGCACCGCCGTACAGCTCACCGAGCACACCGCACCAGTACCACTGGCGGATCCGGTCATAGGTGCCAAGGTTGTCGATCTGGTCGCCGATGGTCGCACGGATCGCTGCGAGGGGAACCATCTGAGTGCGATACGGGACGTCGGCCGCGGTGAAGATGCCCTCTTGGGCGAGAAACGTCGCTGCCCAGTCAAACCCCTTCTCGGCCCTTTTCGCCCACTTCTCGTATTCGGCGCGGCTCAGCCGCAGTATGTCCTTGCGTTTGCAGGACACGCCCGGCGCGTCGCTGGCTGGACCTGTCCCTGCGAACCGCCGGGCTTGTGTGGCGAGCAGGCTGACCGCCTGCAGGAAGTCGCTGCTCTTGAGGGTGGAGTAGACCTTGTGGCGACGAAGCCGCTTCTCACGGGCATGCCAATCGTCCTTCAGCCGGAAGTCCTCCGATGCGTAGGTAGCCGTGAGGAGTTCGAACACGTCGAGCGCAACGCCCCCCGTGTTCACCTTCTCGAAGACGTTGCAGACTGCCTCCTTCGGCGTCTCCTTCGTAAGGACGATCACGGGCACCACATAGGTGGTCAAGTTGGCGAGCACTTCCTGCTGGAATCGGTTCCATAGATCGAAGCGCTCGGGGATGCCCCCCTCGTCCAGCCGTACGTAGCGGGCCATCCATCGGTTCGTCGAAGCCGAGTCGAAGACGCCGGACAACGGGAACATCTCGGCTCTGCACTCCTTGTCAGGTGTAGAGAGATCGAGTTCGACCGATCGTCCGAAGTCCCGGCGGACGATGTGATCGGCGGGGACCGAGATGATCGCCTCTTCGCGGTCGCCGGGGTCGGCAAGGGCTTTCGCCATGTTGAGGTAGTACCAGCGCTGGAGCCGCTTGCGGCGCCCGTCGGACGTCTCGACCGGCCGATCCGATGCGAGCGCCTGGAAGAAGGAGGTCATCCGCTGCTGGCCGTCGAGGAGCAGACGCTCGGGTTCATGGGTCGCTTTCGTCTCCGCCCCGGACAGCGGCTTCGCCGCGAAGTTGACATCGGTCCCTCCAACCTCGAGCATCATCAGCACCCCGACGGGATGACCGAGAGAGACGGATGCGAGCAGGCCAGCGATGCGGTCGTCGTCCCACTTCCATTCGCGCTGGAAGTCAGGGAGCTGGATCTTGCCGTTGCCGACGTCCCGCATCAATTCGTCCAGCCGGTAGTCGGGGCTCTCAAACGGCACAGTCTGACTCCCTCGTCTCCGCACCCACCGCGGTCAAGTTGGCTGCTGAGGCTACCCGGCCGACACCGACCACCCGCTCCGCCCCTTCCGTGCTAGTCCTCGGGTCCGTCATGGCTCTCAGCCACTACATAGGCATGTCCACCCGGGGGAACCGCCAGTGGACATCCTGAGCGCCGACGTGGCGGCAACCAGTTGGGCAGCGGTTGGGCAACCAGGACGCTGCCGCATTCTAAGCAGTGCCTTCGGGGCGTTGGCGGGTTCCGACCCCGCCAACCCTGGACGCCCCGTCGTGCGAGGATGATCAACCTGCTCCATGACTGCGCCTACCAACACCGACTTTCGATGATCCGTCTTGCAGGAGCCGCGGATGACCAGAATGGACTGCAATCTTGCGAGCGATGCTGCCCCCTACGAGCCGAGGGAGCGCTGCGCATTCGCGCCGGTAGAATGACAATATTGTAGTTCGAAGTTCGGAGCAGACATGGGGAAGACCCCGGTGAGCGACGACGTTGCCGCTGCCCTCGGCGCGTTCGTCAGCGGCCGCGATGGGCCAACGCACACGGCGTCGACTCGCGCCTTCACGAGGGCGGACTACGGATAGGCAAGGGCCTACTCGATGCAAATCCTGACTATGGACTTGAGGTGATTCGACCATGGCCCACAGAAGTAACTGCCTTGATGTACTAAACAGGTACCTGCAAGACTTGATGGTGGCGTCTGAGCGAGAATCCAGGCCACGAATTTTTGTGTACCGCGGGCAAGAGTGTAGCTGGCCGCTGCGGTCGGCAGCCGAACGACGTGTGCACGGGCGCGAGCGTAGCGGGCCCGCACCAGACGAATCAGATGCGCTGATCCAATATGTGCGCCGGTTGCTCGTCGATTTTCGTAGTCGGGGCTTCGACGGACTGAATGGCCGTCGAATGTCGGACATGGAAGCGCTTAGCACACTTCAACACTGCGGAGCTGCCACGCCGCTAATCGATTTTACTTGGAATCCATTGATTGCTCTGTGGTTCGCCTGCCAATCCACTGATGACCATGACAGTGAGAACGGCGCAGTCTATCGTGCAGATATCACCTATGCGCGAGATCTTTCTGGTAATCAAGATGTGTCGTTCGACGAGGTACTGGAATCGTTAAAACCTCCATTTGATATGTTCGTCTGGCGGCCGCCGTACGACTACACCACGACATCGAGGGCGATAGCGCAGCAGAGCCTTCATCTTCTTGCCGGATGGGAGTTAGGAGCAACCACGTCAAGGCAGCGTGAGCCGGTGCCGGTTACGGTTCGCCACCACGACAAGCCCCTTCTGTTAAGCATACTGCGCGATATCGGTCTTAAGGGTGATTCACTCTTTCCTGACCTGCATGGTTTTGCCACTAACAATGCTGACACTTGCCTTATAGCAGCACCTTCCCCCACGAATCTGCTCGCAGACGCGAACCGTGCATACGCGCGGCACGACAACGTGGAAGCAGTTGACCTGTATCGTCGCTACCTACAGTGCGAGCCGTCTGATGTGCAGGCCCTTCTCGCCCTGACAAATGTCTGTGTCGAACTGCACGATCTCGGCTGGGCCCTTGAGATTCTCGAATCTAACGAGAGCCGAATCGCACAATCTCAGAATGACAGAGTGCTAATAGAAACTTACTTTTTCAACCGCGGCAATATCAAAGCAGCGATGCATGATCACGCTGGCGCCATTCAGGACTACACTCGTTTGATCAGTTTCTCAAGCGCTAATTTCGCTAGCAACACCAGGTACGTCCGCGGTAACTCGTATTTTGCGACTGGCGACTGGCAGAAGTCCTTCGAGGACTTTGAAGCATGTACGGATCGTCCAGACGCTCAATACAATGCCGGGAATGCACTATTGTTCATGGGCCGATTCGCTGAGGCAGTCATCAGGTATG